>JAUIMA010000686.1 GCA_030432675.1 Candidatus Hydrogenedentota bacterium
GCTGGTCACGCATGCCCCCCTTCCATTCCGCCGCCGCCGGACTCGCCGCGACAGCCGACGACTATCGGGCCTTTCTCCAACTCCTCTTGGACCGGGGAGTCGCAGCGGGGACGCGACTCCTTTCTGCAAAGTCGGTGGACCTCATGACCCGGGATCACCTCACGGAAGCGCAGCGGAATGCCAATCGCATCTTCCTCGGGGCCCACAGTGGCTGGGGCTTTGGCCTCGCGGTCAATCGGGAAGTCGGCCCCACCGGGGAGCGGCCGGGCCGATATGGTTGGACGGGTGGCATCGGCACGACCGCCTATGCCGACCCCAACAGCAGGCGCATCGGCATACTATTAACCCAGCGCCTACTGGACACTCCCCGCCCTCCGGAGGTTTTTGACGACTTCTGGGCGCACTTTCATGACATCTGAATCCCCGGTTACGGCGCCCATCATTTGGTGCCAATTCCGGTTGGTCGCTATACTCGGGGTCAGGTTGAGTACAAGAAACGAGTGTCGTCACCCTGTGGAGCCCTGTCTTGTCGCAAGAACACGAATCCAATTCAACATCCGCTAAGCCCCATGTCATCATCATAGGGGGTGGCTTCGCCGGCCTTTCCTGCGCCCTGGCCTTAAAGCATGCTCCGGTTAATGTTACCCTGATTGACCGACGTAACTTCCACCTTTTCCAACCCCTCTTGTACCAGGTGGCGACCGGCGGCCTTTCTCCCGCCAACATCGCAACGCCACTGCGAAAGATTGTGTCCCGACACAAGAATATCCGCGTCTTGCTGGGGGAAGTTGCGTCTATCGATACGGCCGAAAAACGTATTGGACTCAATGGGTTCCACCTGGACTATGACTACCTCGTCGTGGCCACGGGGTCAACCCACCACTACTTCGGCAATGACTCCTGGGAAGCCCATGCGCCGGGCCTGAAAACCATCGAAGATGCGACGCGTATTCGGCATCAAGTGCTCAAGGCCTTCGAGTTGGCCGAGCGCGAGATTGACCCTGATATTGTGAAACATTTCCTCACCTTCGCGATTGTGGGCGCGGGCCCCACAGGAGTAGAACTGGCGGGGGCCATCAGTGAAATCGCCCGCCATACGCTCCAACATGAATTCCGCACCATCCAACCGGAGGATGCCCGCATCGTATTGCTGGAGCACGCGGATCGGGTCTTACCCCCCTACCCTGATGATCTCTCTGAGGATGCCCGCCGTATGCTCTCGGAGCTTGGCGTCGAGGTGCGTACCGGTGTCAAAGTGACCGGAATTACTGCGGAGCAGGTGCACGTGGAAACGGCGGATGGCTCCGAAATCCTCCCGGCGAGAACGGTATTGTGGGCGGCCGGTGTGGCCGGTTCTCCCCTGGGCGCAAAATTGCTCGGCGGCAATTCGGAAGCGCTCGCCCATGGGGGGCGGGTTCGGGTAGACGAATACCTGGCCCTTCCCGACCATCCGGAAGTTTTCGTCGTAGGCGATCTCGCCTTCGCCTTGGATGAAAAAGATCAGCCCCTGCCGGGTGTGGCGCCGGTAGCCGCCCAACAGGGTGAATACGTGGCACGGAGCATACGGGCGTCCCAACGCGGCGAGAAGCCCAAACCGTTTCGCTATTTTGATGCCGGCATGGCCTCCACCATCGGTCGGGGCAAGGCCGTGGCGCTAATCTTTGGTCGTCCCCTGCGGGGCGGTGTCGCCTGGCTCGCGTGGCTCTTTATCCACCTTATGAAACTCGTGAGTTTCGAGAACCGCGTCCTGGTTTTCATGCAGTGGGCCTGGAATTACACGACCCGCAATCGTAGCGCGCGGCTCATCACGGGTGCAGACGACGACACGGACGAGACCTAATCGCCACCCACAGGCCCGCTGAGATCAGTTGGGACAGAACCGGTGGTAACGCCCGCGGATAAACATGGTAAACATGCGCGGAACGTAGGGGTGTTTCACTTCTTCCCCACTGGGGTCTAGTTCCAGATTCTCTTCCGCCACATAGGTTTCGGCACCGCCATGAACGAGAACGTGGTACCACGGTTGCTCGCGATCGGGCTGGGTGCGGTTTCTCAAATACCATTCATCGGGCGCGCTACACCCATCATCTGCCTGGGCGATGACACCGCGATAGTCATAGCGCTTGTGATGCACTATTTCGCCGACTTGAAACTGAGCCATGGCACTACTCCTTCGCCTGCTCGGCTTTTTCAAGGCACCCTCCCCGAGCGCTATACCCGAGGGGCCCATTTTCGGGGGGAATAAGAAGCCGCTGCCACGACGCTACCCACCGAGATGCCTTGTTCTCACTCTATTGTACCGCGAAGTCCCCACTTTGTGTCCCCCTGTCCCGATGTCCTCTCCATTCCACGCGGTTCGTTGTATAGGTAAAGGGAGGCCCTTTTTCGCCCGACTTATTGAGACAAATCGCTGCTATCAGGCAACTTAGGAGCATTCGACACGAAAAAACCAACCTGGTTAGCGGTTGCCGCCAGATGCCAGAATCCACTTGGTACCCTTCGCTGGACATGCTATTCTGAGACGAGGCAATTGATGTAAAAACTGGCCCACTAAAATTTTTGCACACACGTCGCTACCTTGTATCCGGGCGCCTGTCACTTTCTGGCCGGTACGTCCCGCCG
>JAUIMA010000687.1 GCA_030432675.1 Candidatus Hydrogenedentota bacterium
TTGGAACAATCCGGAGAAGATTCCGGGTTGGACCTGAACGTCGATTTCGCCCTGCGCCTCTTGAACGCCATCATGATGGGCGACCTCCTCAATGAGGTGGCCTACCAACTCCGTCCCTACGAAAAGACGCCCGGCATGGTCAACGACGCCTTCGAAAAGGCCATGACCCACCTCTGCACCGAGCTGGAAGGGGCCGCCGACAAGGTGGGCACCGCGCCGGGCTGGTGGAAATGGTTGCCGGCCTCTCTCCGCGATAAGGACGGGGCCAAAATCCTTCAGCAAGCCTGGGAGCCCTTTTTCGTCAATCTCATGGCCGAGGCCCAGCAGATTCTTATCGACAACGTGGAAGTGGACTTTACCCGACCCAAACCCATCTGCAAGGTCACGGGTGAATTCTGGGCCCAGACCACGGAAGGCGATGGCAACTTCCACATGTTTGAATTCCTGGAATCCCAGGGTTCGGAAGTAATCGTCGAAACCATCACCACCTGGGTGAACTACCTCATCAATCAGGCACGCAGCAAGATTGTCGATTCCAAGGGGCTCGATTACCCCAAGGGCTTCCTGGGCAAACTGCGGGGGGGCGTGGCCTACCGCGTGAAACTGGCCCGCATCGAAATTGCCCGCCGCTTCCTGCTGCGCGAGTATGACCGACTCCGTAAGGCGCTGGGTGACACGGCCCACGCCCAGGTGTGCCAACTGGAATTGCAGCGCATGGGCCACCCCTACTACAACAGCAAATCCGCCGGGGGCGAAGGCCACCTGGAAGTGGCGAAGAACATTTACTATGCCAACAAGAGCCTGGCCCACATGGTCATGAGCCTCAAGCCCTTTGGCTGTATGCCCTCGGCCCAGTCCGACGGTGCGCAGGCCGCTGTGACGTCGCACTTTGAAGACATGATCTACATCCCCATTGAAACTTCCGGTGAAGGGGACGTGAATGCCCATAGCCGGGCCCAGATGGCCCTGGGTGAAGCCAAGCTCAAGTGCAAGCAGGAAATACAGCGGTGCACGAAGCAGAGTGGTTACTCCTTGGAGCAGATTCGCGCCTATGTGGACGCTCACCCCGAACTCAAGAAACCCCTACAGCAGCTCCCCCACTATGAAGGGGTGGTCGGACGTGCGGCCAACTTTGTGCTGTATGTGGGCGAACTGATGGCTAAAGACAGCGATTGGAACGTGGACGCCGAGACGGCGAAACGACGCGAAGCGGTCTGAGCAACGCGTCTGGTTTTGCCGGCGAGTCGCGGGCGCTCCGAAGTTTTGAGTTCAAGGTAAGGATAGATCGACATGGGTTGTTGCAGCACATCATCCTCTTCCAGTTCAGGTAGTTGCAGTACGGGCAGTTGCGGCACTTCCGCCACCCCCGCTCCGGCAGAAGAAACAACAAGCTCTTGCTCGTCTGGGGGCAATTGCGGGTGCGCCACGAAAATCGTCCCGTTGCCCCCTGCCCGTCCACCGGCGCGGGAGACCCTGACCTTTCTACCGACGGAGACCTATCCCCAGGGCCTGATGATGGGCCTGGACGTGGGCAGCACGACGGTGAAGGCCGTGGTCGTAGACCCGGTGACCGACGAGATTCTGTGGAAAGACTACCAGCGCCACGAAACGAAGCAGCCCGAGAAGTGTCTGGAACTGCTGGGTGAGGTGCAAGCATCATTCCCCGGACTGGCTCCCAATAGCCTCCGCGTCTTTATCACGGGCTCCGGTGGCTCGGCTGTGGGCCGGCATATCGGTGCCCGCTTCGTCCAGGAAGTGAACGCCGTTTCCCTCGCGGTGGAAAAGCTCTACCCCGATGTCATGAGCGTCATCGAATTGGGTGGCCAGGACGCCAAGATCATTGTCTTCAAGGAAATCGAAGGCTCAGACTCGAAGAAAAAGATTCCCTCGATGAACGACAAGTGTGCCGGGGGCACCGGGGCGGTCATCGACAAGATTAACGCCAAACTGCGCATCCCCCCGGAACAATTGAGCCAGATGGGTTATGTGGGCCACAAGCTTCACCCCGTCGCTGGTAAATGCGGCGTGTTTGCCGAGACCGACATTAACGGCCTGCAGAAGCAGGGCGTGCCCCGGGAAGAGCTCATGGCCTCCCTGTTTGAGTCCATCATCCAGCAAAACATGTCGGTGCTTACGCGGGGCCACACCCTCCTCCCCAACGTGCTCCTCCTGGGCGGTCCCAATTGCTACGTCAAGGGCATGAAGGAGTGTTGGCGACACAGCATTCCCCAAATGTGGAAAGAGCGCAATGTGGAGGTCCCGGACCGTCCAATCGAAGAGCTCATCAAGGTACCGGAAACCGCCCAGCGTCGCGGCCATCGGTGCCGTGGAGTTTGGCAAGACCGAAGTGGAAGACGACAACACCATGGGTGTCTACCAGGGCACCGAGCAATTGCAGTGGTACCTTGACGTGGGCCGCATCGAGGAAAAGAAGGCGGCTGGCAGCAAGGGCCTGACTAAGTCGGAAGAAGAGCTGACCGCGTTCTACGATCGCTATACGGTGGAATCCTGGGAACCCATGCACTTTGAGCCCGGCACCGTGGTGAAAGGTTACATCGGCATCGATGGCGGCTCCACCAGCACCAAGGCGGTGCTCGTGGATCACCACAAGAATATT
>JAUIMA010000102.1 GCA_030432675.1 Candidatus Hydrogenedentota bacterium
CACGGAATAGGAGAACCCGACGAGTTCTTCCGTGAGGCGTGCGAGGGCCGGGGTGTCCAGCCCTGGGGGGACTGCGGGGTCACTCGTTCTGGTGATATGGACCATTCGATAAGACTTCGCCACGGGGTGTGTCGAAAGGGTAAAGCGTGGTGCTCCTTCCCCTGGGTCGGTCAGGTGGAATGAGGGCGCCGAAGTGGAGGGCCCCTTAAGGGCGCACGTCACCGCATTTACCAGGCCCTGTGATTCCTCAAGACACGTCAGCGGCTGCCCCAGCAGGGTGTCGCTCGAACCATGGACCAATTGGAAAAACGCACGGTTTCCCGCCACCAGGCAGGTGTTTTCGTCCAGGACGCAGACCGCCGTGGGGAGGGCGTCGAGGCTGGCCCGGGCGAGGTCCCCATCGCCCCAACCCGCAAGAGTAGATTCAGGGTGCATAGCCGCGATTGTATCACCCGCCCTGTCGCCAGGCAATCACGGGTTTCGCCAGCCATTCTTTACCAAAAGTTTACCAAAACGGCCCCGGAACTTAACCTCAGGGCGGTATGGTACCTTCAGTTTTCTGTATATAAGGAGAAACAGAATGGCACACAATGAACGTCGCTCCAATGTTGGAGCACGTGACCTGAATGAAGCGTTTAAGTACGAGCGAATGGATGCAGAAGATGGGGACGAGGACTTCTCCTCCCACAAGCGTCGCCGACCCTGGAAAGAAGATAGCCGTCGCCAGGATCGTGAGTCGAAAAAACAACGGCAACGGAACACCGAATGGGAAGATTAGTAGGCGCTAAGACTGCCTCGCACGTAGGGCACGGTAAGTGCCCGGAATGTTCTATCGATACCTTGGGGGCCGGGGTCATCCCGGTGGAGGGTGCCCGCTGATGGCCCAATCTGCTCCCGGGGGTCGGGACCCCAAAACGCTGGGACCCGTACATGACCTCGAACGTCACCTGCCCGCTGAATGGTGGCGTACCCTCTTTAACGCTGTCTACCTCAAGACAGACGGTGATGTCGTCGAAAATGCCGCCAGCACCGAAAGTGATGTCTCTTTTCTTATTGAGAGCGCGGGACTCCTTCCCGGGGAATCCGTGCTCGACCTGTGCTGCGGCCAGGGACGACACGTCCTGGAGTTGGCCCGTCGCGGTTATCACCATGTCACCGGCGTAGATCGCTCCCGATATCTGATCCGTCTTGCACGGAAACGAAACAGGGAGCAGGGCCTCTCCGCAACCTTTCGGGAAGGGGACGCCCGTAAACTTCGCCTTACGCCCGAGTCCTTCGACTGCGTCGCAGTCATGGGAAATTCCTTCGGCTACTTCGAGCGGGCAGAAGATGACCTCGCCGTTTTGTCCTCCATCTGGCGGGTACTCAAGCCCGGCGGGCGCATCGTGCTGGATGTGGTCGACGGAGACTGGATGCAACACCATTTCGAGCCGCGCTCCTGGGAGTGGATCGATGAAAATCACTTCGTCTGTCGAGAGCGGGCACTGGCCAACGACCGGCACCGTCTCATTTCCCGGGAAATCGTGACCCATGCCGAGCGGGGTGTCATTGCAGACCAGTTCTATGCCGAGCGTCTTTATTCCTACGGTCAGTTGGAAGCGCTCTTGCGCAAGGCGGGCTTCACGACCATACGCCAGGGTTCCGCACCCGTCACCCATTCTCATCGCGACCAGGATCTCGGCATGCTTTCCCGGCGCATCGGTGTCGTGGCCACCAAGCCCGTCACCGTGACCCGGCGACCCCGGCGCGGACCCCTCTTTCCCGAGGTGTTGGTCCTCCTTGGAGATCCGTCACTTCCCGATGACGTAAAACGGGAGGGCGTGTTCGCCGCAGAAGACCACGAGACCATTCGGAAAATGCAGGCGGCCCTGGCCGGTCTGAAGGAATATCGCTTCGCCTATTGGGATAACCACGCCGACCTGTTGCGCTATCTCGAACACGAGCGGCCCCCCTTTGTCCTGAACCTGTGTGATGAGGGCTACAAAAACGACCCCTTCAAAGAGCTGCATATCACCGCCGCCCTGGAAATGTTCGGTGTGCCCTATAGCGGCGCCGGTCCCCGGGCCCTGAGCCTGTGCTATGACAAGGCCCTCGTTCGCTCCGTCGCCCAGTCGCTGGATATCCCCGTGCCCCTCGAGTCGTTCTTCGGGCCCGATGACCAAATGGCCACGCTGCCGTCAGTCTTTCCCGCCCTGGTGAAACCCAATCTGGGCGACAGCAGCCAGGGTATTACCCAGGATGCCGTCGTCCACAATAAGGAAGACTTTATCGCCTATTGGGAGTGGCTCCGTGCCGCCTTCCCAGACCGGCCCCTCCTCGTGCAGGAGTTTCTGAGTGGGGCCGAGTACAGCGTGGGCGTAATCGGAAATGTCGGTACGGACTTCGTCGTGTTGCCCATCCTGGAAGTAGACTACTCCGGGCTCGACCCCGCACTGCCACAGCTCCTCGGCTATGAATCCAAATGGGATCCCGAGTCGCCCTATTGGACCGATATCCGGTGTAAGAAAGCCGTATTGGACGAAAGCACCCGGCGTCAGATGTCCGACCATGCCCTGCTCCTCTTCGAGCGTCTGGGATGTCGGGACTACGCCCGTTTCGACTTTCGCACCGACAGCGAGGGTACCATCAAGCTCCTGGAAGCCAACCCCAATCCCGGCTGGTGTTGGGATGGTAAGCTCAACCTCATGGCCGAGATGGCGGGCTACACCTATGCCGAAATGCTGTGCCTGATTCTCGAAGCAGCCCAGCTGCGTTATGGTGCTGCGCCCGCGCTGGAAGGC
Source organism: Candidatus Hydrogenedentota bacterium (assembly GCA_030432675.1). Taxonomy (GTDB): domain Bacteria; phylum Hydrogenedentota; class Hydrogenedentia; order Hydrogenedentales; family JAEUWI01; genus JAEUWI01. The sequence goes on from JAUIMA010000102.1 coordinate 2,781, forward strand.
ACCATCCCAACGCCGACTCCCGCGCTCATTGAGGTGTCCTGAACAAGCCCTGTTCCCGAGTCCCCGTCCCAGGCCGCAAGGTGTGGGGCGGGGGTTCTTGCTTTCGCCGTGCTTCCCTCAGGAAACCCACGCCTACCCCGGCAGGGGCTGGGCATACCATTGGCGCGAGAGCATGCCACCCACCTATCTTAGCCCTTCGACCATGGGTCATGCCATGACCCGCTTGAAGCGCGAAAGCCGAGGGTAAGATGGGGGGGATAGACAGCGGATTGTTAAATATTGTAAGCTCGTGTAATGCGATATCAGCGAATTCTGCGCGATGACTCCGGGGGTGCGGGGTGTTCTGTCAGGTCGTGCCGGTCCCGTTGGAGGCCGTCACTCGGGGGATGTCGCCGTGGTCCCCTCCGAAGTGGACTCTACACTGCCCTCCTGTTCGTGGCGTGCACCATGACGTGCGAGGCCCAGGTTTCCCTGGGTAACGGGGATGACGGGCCATCATCGCCCCCCTACCTCATCGAAAACCCCGATCAGATCGTAGAGACAGCTTTCGGCTCCTTCGTCACCACCGCACAAGACCTCTTCGACCGCGCGCTCGCCAAGCAAGAGGCGGTACCAGAGAACAAGAAGGCCATGCTGCAGGAATCCATCGGGATGGAGGTCGCGGGCTTCAAGAAAGCCGTTCGGGCCGCCGTCGTTGAAATGCAGGGCGACGGCATTATTACCCTCTCCGAAATCTCGGGTCGACTCGAAGAACTGCGCTACGAGCATCTGACCCGTATCGAAGAACAACTCAAGGCCGAACTCACCGGCGAGCGCCCCCCACCTGAGTTCGAAGCGTCGGAGGGGCTGGACAATTACACCGGCGAATTGTTGCGCTATACCCTCTTGGAGCGAAACTCGCCCCTGGCTTGGGCGTTGCTACTGGGGGCTATAATCCTGGGTGTTGTGGTGGCCGGCCTCTTGTCCATCGGCCTGAAGCGCGCTGCCAGCGCATTGGGCAATCGCAGGGCATCGGTCTTATCTACGCTGGCCCACTCCCTCCGGGGACCTATGTATCTCGTGGCAACCATGATCGGAGTTTCCACCGGACTTCACTGGATCTGGATGCCCATCACGGTGGCCGACGTGGTGTGGGTGTTGGTACGCCTGACCTTTGTCCTCGGTATTTTTTGGTTCTTTTGGAATCTGGCCGGGGCCATGGCCTCCGTCGTCGGTTGGGCCGCCGCCCGGACCCGGACCCGCCTCGACAACCAGATGGTCGATTTTTGCCGACGGGGCTTCCGGCTCTGCACCCTGGTCATCTTTGTACTCTTTATCACCGAAGTCATGTTCGACACCGACTTCCGTGGCCTTCTCGCCGGTATCGGTATCGCAGGCCTGGCCGTCACGCTCGCCTCTCAGGACACCCTGAAAAATCTTATCGGATTCTTCACCATCTACGCCGACACCCCCTTTCGCCTGGGGGACTACGTGGCCTACAAAGAGTACTTCGGCCCCATCGAAGAAATCGGATTTCGCTCCACCACCCTCCGCACCCTGGAGGGCCACCTCGTTTCCATTCCCAACGCCGAAATGGTAAAAGAAACCATCGAGAACGTCAGTGCCCGGCGGGGAATTCGCATGAAATTTTACGTGGACATAGTCTACGCGACTCCGCCCGCCAAGATTCGGGAGGCCGTCAAAATCGCCGCCCACATCATCGAAAAATACGAAGGACGGACCGATGACGATTCGCCCCACGTGTTCTTCGAGGAATTCGGCGACTCCAGCTACCGCATCTATATCCAGTATTACTACGAGCCCGCGAAATACTGGGAAGCCTTCGAAGACGGTACAGAAGTGAAGTGCCAGATTATTGAACAATACGAAGCCGCCGGTATCGAATTCGCCTTCCCCACCCGCACCCTCTACCTCGAAGGACAGGAGTCCTTCCTGGAAGGCAAGGAAAGCACCCCACCTCCCAGCTCAGAAGATCCCGAAACACCGGAAAAAACTGAAAGCCCATCCGAAGAAGTCCCCGGGGCACCTGTTGAGGACGACGACAATGGTGACGATGACGGGGGAGAGGACGGCGAAGCCCGGTAGTCCGAATTCACCGGCGTGTCCAAACCGCCGTGCCCGACCGGGCAATCAAGAGTGACCCACAGCACCACGAAGGATGCCCGTCACCATATCGCAACGCAAGTGACGATGACCGTGCCGCGCGATCCCGAGGTACGAGGGTTCGTGCGATTGGAGTGCCGACCATGGGAAAGCCCATTGGCGCTGACTGTGCCGCGCGATCCCGAGGCACGAGGGTTCGTGCGATTGAGGTGCCCACCATGGGAAAGCCAATTGGCGCTGGTCGTGCCGCGCGATCCCGAGGCACGAGGGTTCGTGCGATTGGAGTGCCGACCATGGGAAAGCCCATTGGCGCTGACCGTGCCGCGCGCTCCCGAGGTACGAGGGTTCGTGCGATTGACGTGCCCACCATGGGTACACCACTGCCCGTTGCCTACTAGCAATGACGACGTACACCCTGCGAACTCCGCCGCACCGACCACCCAATGGACCTGGTGACCAGAACGCCCACTCTCCGCGCTTACGAATATATCTACAGTTCCGAATGGGTGTCATGCCATAACCCAAGCGGCCCCTTCTCCAGCCCCGAAGGGGCGGCAGGCCGTAGCCCAGGGTGGAGCGAGGAACGAGCGGAACCCTGGGTCAACCGCCCGCCAAAACCGGAGAACCCCGAAGGGGTGGCACAGCCTCCCGTCACCCGTTCCTACCCAATCAACCCCTCCACGAAGGCCTTGGTTTTCTTCGCCTCCGCCAAAATCTCCTCCAAGGTGCCCGGATTCAAACACTCGATAATCATGGGGCCACCCTTGAATCCACTCGCCTTCAAATTGGCCACGACTTTTTCAAAGTCCACCTGTCCCGTGCCGGGGGTGATGTTGACGCTCTTACCTTCCAAATAGTCTTTGACGCACATGCCGTAGACCGCGTCGCCGATGCCCTGGCTGTCCATCTCAGGGGCACGCTTTCCTTTGGAATAATGGAGGATGTTGCCCGGGTCATAGTAAAAGGAAAAGTTGGGATGGTTAATCCGCTCGATGGTGCCCTTACAATCTTCCCCCGTGAAGTTAAACGTATCGTGAGGCTTCATGCAGACCCGCACACCCTGTTTCTGGGCGTAGTCGAGACAGGCCTTGATGGCGCCCTCGTAGGTCTCCAGGTATTCCGCCCGGCCTTCCCCACCGAGGAGGATATCCGGCACCGTGGCGGCCTTGCTGGCATCAATGAGCTTCGTAAGGCCCGCGATGGCTTCTTCGAGTCCCTTCTCCGTGGGGAACCGTCCGCCCCAGGCCGCCGCCACCGTGAGGCCCCGCGACTTGGCGGCTTCCGCCATCTCCGCGGCCTCTTCCAGAGGCATGTCCCAGTTAATCATCTGGGCGCCTTTGCCGTTCTTCGTCGTATTCATGAAGCCCACATACTCAAAACCCGCCTCGGCGATGGCGTCGAGGGCCACCGTGTACTCGTGTTGGGCCCAGGGGCGCGTAAAGCAGCCCACCTTCCACGGCGATTTATCAGCGGCATTCGCCCGGGCGGACAGTGTAGTGGCCAAGGTGGCGGCAAGGGACGTCTGAATAAATTGACGGCGTTTCATGGGGATGCTCCTGCATGGGTTCAAGTTGCCATCAGCCTATCGGAAGCACCGTGGCGATGCAACTATGCCTCCGCCGCAACGCGCACCAGTCAATCCAACAGGGAGTTGACCATTCCCGCCACGGCGCATCAACGACCCGGTCGACACAAGGCCCACGCCAGCTTCACGGGCACGTGATGTTGTTTCAGTGACCCCAAACGACGTAGCCAACGCTTCACGCGAAATCGCGCGTTGAAAACCTTTGAACCACGAATGGACACCAATGAACACGAATGGAAACTCTTTCGGTCGAGTGCCATCATGCGGCAAGCAAGCCCTTCCCCTTCCGTGGTAGTCACCCGCCAATCGCTTTGCGAAGGTGCACCCCGGAATGGTAGCGTGGTTGCCTTACCCGTGGGAACGTAGGCATGGCGTTAAAGTGAGGTACACAAATGATAAGTTCGGGGTGTCTTGAAAACAGGCGTGGGTGCCATCGCGTACTCCTACTACTGGGGGCCTTGATATCACTCGCAGGTGTTCCAGCGGCGGATCTCCAACTGGTCATCGATGCAGAACTCGGGACGCCCGCACAGCACGCACAGGTCGCCTTTCAGCGGGCCCTGGCGCAGCACGAGTACCAGGTGGTGTTGGCCGCACCCGAAGAACGTCTTGCCCCCAACCGCGTCACCATCGGCGTGGCGGGAAGAAGCGCCGCCGTGGATGCCTGGCTCGCCCGGGGCCAGCGCGCCGTGCCGGAATCCCCCGAGTCGCTCTTAATCGCCCGTGACGCCGTCGGTGATGGCGTCTCGATGCTCATTGCCGGGCGGGACGACCGGGGCCTCGCCTATGCCCTCTATGAGGCGGCAGATGCGCTGCGGAATACGCCACGCGACCCTGAACCCCTTGCGGCGATACAAGCGGCGGAAGAGTCCCCCTTCCTCGCCGTGCGGAGTGTGACCACCCAGCTCTTCAACGAGGACGTGGAGCGGGACTGGTATGGGAGTGAGGACTACTGGCATTGGTTCTTCCGGGAAATGGCCCGCAATCGCCTGAACAATTACGCCCTCACCTTTGGGCATAACACCAACTATCTCGTACCGCCTTATGCGTGGTTCTTCGAAGTGCCCGAATACCCCGACGTGCGGGTGAAAGGTATGAGCGATGAAGCCCGTGCCGCCAACCTCAAGCATCTCCAGCGCATCTCCGAAATCGCCGGGGAATACGGTGTAGATTTCACGGTGGGCCTTTGGACCCAACTGCCCGTGGTCAAGGTCCGCGTGGGGCTCGACTATGGACCCTCACCGGTGGTGGGTCTTCCCGAAGGCGAGGCGGGCGGTGATTACTGCGCCAAAGGGTTGCGACAGCTCCTCGAGGCCTGTCCCGAAATTGACGGCGTCCAACTGCGCATGAATCTCGAAAGCGGGATTCCCCACGAGGCCCAGGAGCGCTATTACCAGTCCCTCTTTGACGCCATCGCAAACTGTGGCCGTCCGGTGGGGCTCGACATGCGCTACAAGAGTCTGAGCCAGCGCACCATCGACCTGGCGAACGAAGCGGGGCTTGAGGTGAACGTATCCACCAAATTCTGGTGCGAGCACATGGGCCTGCCCTTTCACCCGACCTGGCAGGACCCGGCCTACTCCGAGAGCCGCTATGGCTACGGAAAGATGCTTCATTATCCGCGCAACTACCGTGTCACCTTCCGCCTCTGGAATGTGGGCACGTCCCGGCTGCTCCTGTGGGGTGACCCCGACTACGGCGCGCGTTTCGCACGGAGCTGCGCGCTGAGTGGGGGAGCGGGCTTCGAAGTCTTTGCGCCCCTCTCCAACATGGGCTACGGCAATGAGCCGGGCGACTGGCGCCTCTTCACCAACCCGGAAGACGAGTACTACACCTGGGAGAACGAACGCTATTGGGCCCAGTTTTTGACCTTTGGCCGTTATGGCTATAACCCCGACACCCCGGACACCGTCTGGGCCCGCGCCTTCGGGGAGCGTTTCGGCGCGGCAGGTCCGGCGTTGGACAAAGCCTACCGCGCTGCGAGCCAGGTCATGCCCCTCGTTACGGCGACAACCCAGATGAGTGCGGCCAACTGGCGTCTATGGCCCGAAATGGAAACCTGCATGCACCTCGACGCCTACCGCGCCATCCAGCCGGGGGACTATTCCCAATTCTATGCCATTGCGCCCTTCAGCAGTCGTCAGCAGTGGCGTGCAGAGGGGTGGGCGGCCACCCATTCCGCCTTCGTGGAAGATGCCCTCGCGAACAACCTGAACTCCAAATGGACCCCCATCGAAGTGGCGAACAAGCTTGATGCCCTGGCCACAGAAACCCTGGCCACCCTCGAAGAGGCCCAGCACCGGGCAGATGGGCTGGGTGAATCGGAACGCAAGGAATTTGACGCCACCACCATCGACCTCGCCGTGGCGGCCCGGCTGGCTCAATATCACGCCGAAAAAAAGCGGGCGGCCGTCCACCTGGAGTTCTTCCGCCTCACCAATGAAAAAGCCCGTCTGCCCCTGGTCTGGAAACACATCCAGGCATCCAAGGCGGCCTGGGAAGCCATCGTGGCCCGCACCGATGGTTTTTACTACGACCACATGGTCTTCGGCTTCTCCAAGAAACACAACTCCGATTTTCCCGACCGCCTGCAAGAGCACATCGGCCATTGGAAAGACCGCCTGGCCGAGGTGCAACAGGATGTGGACTTCGTCGCCACCTTGCTCAAGAACAACGCCATCGCCCTGGACATCGACACCGATGCGGCGTCCCAACTCGTTACCCGATACCCGGGAGAATCCCCCGTGGTCGAGAAACCGGTTGTGCAACACGAGCGCCTGACCACCGCCACGGCCGGCGTGGATCTCACCATCACGGCACGGGTAGACAGTGCCGAAACCCTGCGCCAGGTGTCCGTCTATTTTCGCCCACTGGACCAGACCCGCCCGTGGAAGCGTCTCACCATGGAGGCCGGTGAAAAAGGCCCGTACACCGTCACCGTTCCCGGGGGCGAGATAGACCCGGCCTACGACTTTCAATACTACCTCGAAGCCCGCGTCGCCCACGGCGGGACTTTCTGGCCACACTGGGAGGAAGAGACGCCCTATGTGGTGGTCACGGTGACGCGATAGCTCAGAGAGCGGCAACAGTTCCAGAGCGGCAAACCGCCAAAGAGAGTTGACAGTCTAACTAACTGGTGCTACTATGCACATAGGTGAACGTGGTAGTAGTGTGTAGTGCGCCATCGATAGCGACACTGGGCCTGCGACGTTCTACCGCGCAACAACTGGGATGGAATACGCAGGGGTCCTGGGCCTTCCATCATCAAACGGGTCAACGGTTGCGTTCAATGAGGCAGTTCAGGGCGGCGGCAGTTTTGGTGGCACAAGCGGGCATTCATTCACCGGATTCAGGTGCTTTCCAACCGTTCTACTGGGCGACCTCCGTGCGACGGCACCGTTGGGCCAAGGCAGGGTCCGCTAGTACGCGGCAGAAAGGAGGCAAAGCAGTCCCCCCATCACGCTATTTTTCCACCAACCCCAACGTGGGCTGGTGAGGCAACCGCACGATTTGGCATAAAAAGGAACGGTGAAATGAAACGAAACGGTTTTACCCTGATTGAACTATTGGTCGTCATCGCGATTATCGGAATCCTCGCGGCCATCCTGCTACCGGCGCTGGCCCGTGCACGGGAAGCGGCACGGCGCGCCAGCTGCGCCAATAACCTCAAACAATTGGGCCTCTCCCTCAAGATGTATTCCAATGAGTCCCGGGGAGAATCCTTCCCGGCGATTGAATTTAGTCTCATGTGGCCCTTCGCCGACCAGAGCTTCCCGCCGGCCGTACCTGACGCGGGAAAGGCAGCCGCCCTGGGCGAGCTTCTGTGCGACGATGATACCGAGCAGCCCCTGGGAGCGGCAGCGGTATTCGCCGCAGTTGGCGCGGTCGTGACCACCTCCGCACCCGGCCCAAGTGTGAGCCAGATGTATCCGGAGTACATCAATGATCCGGGCGTCCTCGCCTGTCCCTCCGACGCCGAAGATTCTGCCGCCGACTTCGTGGACAAGTTCGGCGATAATAATCTGCACAAGTGGTATCTCAATTCTTCCGGCGACGGCCTCACGCAGAAAGGGAGCCAGTTGGCCGACGCAAGTTATATTTACACCGGCTATCTCCTCGACAAGACCGGGGATAAACCGGGACAGGTCCACCCCACAGCCGGGATTAACCTGCAGATGGCACTCTTTTTCAATGCCGCTACCAATAAGGCAGAGCTCGATCCCTTCTCCATCGGAGAGGTGCGAGGAAATTTCCTCTCCCTCTTCGCACGGGATGTCTCGGATGCTTCTATCGCGGGCTACGGCAGTAACGGGGGGGACACGGTCATTCGACTCCGCGAGGGCGTCGAGCGCTTTCTCATCACCGACATCAACAACGCCGCAGGTTCGGCGAAAGGCCAGAGTTCTATCTGGGTCATGATGGACCAGCTCGGCAATACGAAAGCCGACGGTTCCGATACCAACCTCGACTACTTCAATCACGTACCCGGTGGTTGTAATGTGCTCTACATGGACGGGCACGTTGAGTTCCAGAAGTATTCCGACGATGAAGGTCCTGTAAGTCGCTCCTTCGCCACGTTTATCGCCGAAGAACTGTAAGCACAGCCTACGTCCTGCAGATTCAATGACAACATCCGCGCCCGGGTCCACAAAGGACCTGGGCATTTTTCGATAAAGGGGGCCACGGCGCGCTTTCCGCGCCCCATTCGCACCAATAATGGCGTGTGCCGTATACTATACGGACGCACGCGGATTGCCTATGCCCTGCCCCAATGACAATGGGGTCTGCCTCTGATAACATCCTTCCTCTCGAATGACACGTTATCCCCATTCCGTCGATGATTAAAACAGATGGGATGATTGGTTTAACTCCCTGGAATGTAGTGGTTTAGGTGGTGTGTGCTCTTGTTCAGAAGTATGCATACTTGACTTAGTTGATAAGGTATGTAATAATTGGTGTAGTTAACGTGAAGTATTATCCCCTTCTAAGGATCCAGGACGCATGGCAAATCTGATTGAAAGTAACGGAGATCTGGAACAGCTCTCAGGAGTCGAAACCTTCAAAGCTCGCAGTGGAGGACTCTATGGTCCCATCGGCGATGAGTTGGCAGCTGACACGGACCACTTCTCGGAAGAGAGTGTCCAGATTCTGAAGCATCACGGTTCCTATCAGCAGGACAACCGGGACACCCGTAAGGCGCGCAAGAAGGAAGGGCTCGATAAAGAGTATTCCATGATGCTGCGGACCAAATTCCCCGGTGGTGATCTGACGGCCGAACAATTCCTCTTTTGCCTCGACATGGCCGCCAAGTATGGCCAGGATGATTTTCGCGTGACCTCCCGCCAGGATTTTCAGTTCCATGGCGTGTTGAAGAAAAATTTCCGCCCCTTAATCAACGACCTGAACACCCTCTCCAAGATCACCTCGGTGGGGGGCTGCGGCGACGTGGTCCGCAATACCATGGCAAACCCCGTGGCCGACATCGATCCGCGCTACAAGGATTGCGTGACCAATCTCGTTGAGATGGCCCACAAGATCAGCGATGCCACCTTACCCAAGAGCACGGCCTATTATGACCTGTGGCTTAACGGTGAAAAGGCCACGGTCAATCCTGACGGCACCGTCCAGTACACGAAGGACCTCCGCGCAGAGACCCCCGACGATCTCTATGGCAAGCAGTATCTGCCCCGTAAGTTCAAGATCGGGGTCGGCACCGATTTCGACAACAGCTCCGATATTTTCACGCAGGACGTGGGCATCATGGCCGTCACCGAAGACGGTAAGATCGTCGGCTATGAAATCCTCGCCGGTGGTGGCTTGGGCTATTCCCACACGCGAAAAGATACCTACGCCCGGGCGGCATCCCACGTGGCCTTCGTTCCGGAAGACGAAGTCTTGGATATTCTGCTGGCCATCATTAAGATTCAGCGCGACTATGGTGATCGTACGGATCGGAAGCAGGCCCGTCTGAAATACACCATCGACCGTATGGGCCTCGATACCTTCATCGAAAAAATCGGTGAGTACGCCGGAAAAACCTTCGGTGCGCCCCGTAACGTGAAGCCTACTGCTCAGCCAGATTACCTGGGGTGGAGCAAGCAGATTCAAGAGGGCCTCAACTACGTCGGCGTCTGGGTCGAAAATGGCCGCGTTAAGGATTTCGAAAACAGCTTCCAGTTCAAGACCGGACTGCGCGCCGTCATCGAGCGCTTTAAGCCCGACGTGCGGGTAACGGCCCACCACAATCTGGTGCTGGCCAACATTAAAGACGCCGATGTAGATGCCGTCCAGGCCATGCTCGACGAATACAAGCTGCCCACCGATAAGGGAATCAGCACCCTCCGTCGCCTGGAAATGGCCTGCCCCGCGCTGCCCCTCTGTGGGTTGGCCCTCTCTGAAGCCGAGCGGTATTTCCCGGCGGTGGTAGAAGGGCTCGAGGCCGCCGGACACGGGGACGCCGACGTCATCATTCGCATGACGGGTTGCCCCAATGGCTGTGCCCGCTCCAACAGTTCCGAAATCGGGCTGGTGGGTAAAGGTCCCGGTCGTTATGTGATCCATACGGGTGGTTGCTACAACGGCACGCGCATTAACGAAATCCTCCTTCCCGTTGTGAAGCAGGACGCCGTCGTACCCAATCTCGCCGCCTTGTTGAGCCTTTGGAAGGCCCAGCGCGCTGAGGGCGAACGATTCGGCGACTGGTCCAAGAAAGTGGGTCCCGAAAAACTGCGTGAACTCCTCGAAGCCGAATTGGCTGCGGGTGTTTGATACTTCAGGTTGGAGCGTGTGATATGGCCGTAGCAGAATTAGAGGAATCCCAATTGGCGGAACTCAACGCCATGGGTCCCGAGGCACTGCTGTCGTGGGCCTTGGAAACCCATGGGGACCGGGCCGCTATCATTACCAGCTTTCAGGATACCGGCTGCGTGATGATCGACATGATGTCGAAAGTGGCGCCGGGGCTCCGCGTGTTGACCGTCGATACCTTGCGGCTTCACGACGAGACTTACGCCCACATGGATGCCATGGAAGCGCGCTATGGGACCATCGAGCGCTTTACGCCCGACCCTGCGCGTTTGAAAAAGATGGTGGCCCAACATGGCGAATACCTCTTCTTCGACAGCAAGCCCAAGCAGGAATACTGTTGCACCATTCGCAAGACCGAGCCCAATCAACGGGCACTGGAAACGGTGGACGTCTGGTTCACCGGTCTGCGCCGCGATCATTCCAGCTTTCGGGTCGATACCCCGAAGGTCCAATACGTCGATCGCGATGGCCGTCAGATTTTAAAAGTCGCGCCCCTCGTCGATTGGAATCAGGCCAAAATTGATGCCTACATGGCCGAGCACGATGTGCCGAAAAATGCCCTCTACAATCAGGGCTACACCAGCATCGGCTGTGTCATTTGCTCCACGCCGACCCTGCCCCACGAAGACAAACGGGCCGGTCGTTGGCGTTGGTTTAATGCCCTGGATGACGACGGAAAAGAATGCGGCATCCACATCGGTGGCAGTGGCATCTAAGCAAGAATAACTATCTCACACCGGGTCGGCTCTCCCAGAGAGCCGGCCCGGTTTTTTAATGGGACGGTCAGCTCTCCCGCTCTAAGCGGGAAAGGTCAACGATGCGCATCTCTCACGCCCCAGGGGTGCCACCCTCAAACGGAGGAGCGAAGCGGGGGAAGTTTGTGG
>JAUIMA010000688.1 GCA_030432675.1 Candidatus Hydrogenedentota bacterium
GGAACCGCAATTCCCGGCGTTCTTTTACCTTCGGTGTATGGCGTGGGGACGAAGGGGCAGCGCGATTCCGCGAGCCGCCACGGTCAAACTCTCAGTGTTGGGAGATTGTTTCCTGTGTGAGTACATCTTCATTGACCACTTCGCCGGCCACGTTGTAGTGGCGGAGAATCAGCACTGGCGCGTCGTCCCGTCGTTCGGCGGTGCAGGTCATGAAGCCCCCGATGATGTTCAAATATTGATGCATGGGTTCACGGAGGTCCATGCGGAATCCTCCGGCATGGAGGTCGGAGGTAGGCCCGCTACTGTACTCGCGCAGGCCCGTCTTGGGGTCGATGCTGACATACTGCCAATGTCGGTCTCCGCAAAGCACCACCATGTTCTTCTGCGAGGCCATAAAATCGCGTAATTCGTTGCCTTCGTGTGCAAAGGCTTCATTGGAGTGATTGTCGTTCTTACCCGTCTTACGGTCGGGACCGACCACCGGCGTGGGGCTGATAAGCACGCGAAACGTGGCGTCCGAGGCACGCACGGTTTCCTTGAACCAATCCATTTGTTCGCGGCCCCAAATGGTCTTGTCCGGTCCGTCCGGGTCGGTGTTGGGGCTCCGATAGTCGCGGCCTTCCACGAGCCATATTTGAAGGTCTTTGCCCCAACGAACAGTGCGATAGGGCTTATTGCGGTCGGGTCCGGGCACCTGCTCGAAGAAAATGTTGACGCCATCGGCGTAAGTCAGTTCGCCCATCTTCCTATTGTCCATCGTGGGCCAGCAATCGTTTTGCCAGGTCTCGTGATCGTCGCGCAGGAAATAGCTGCTTATCTTGTTATGAAAAGAGCGCTGATAAGGGAGGGCATACATACGGTGCCACTTGTGACGCCCCTGGGCCACGTCCACCGACCATGGGCCCGCCTTGTCGAGGTAGACAATATCACCCGTGTGGACAAAAAAGTGGGGGTCGAGGGCTTCCATGACGGGATATATTTTGTGGCCATTCACGTCATCATCGCGCCGCCAGAACTCCTGGCCCGTGACGACGGCAAAGGATACCGCCGTTGGGACGTCGGCGCTCGGCGCGGTGCGAAAGGTGCCCCGGACCTGATGACTTGGTACGCCCGCACCGGGAACCCGCGCGTCGACGATGCACTCATAGCGTGTGTTGGGCTTCAAGCCGGACAAGCGAAACGGATGGGTAAAATCGCTGTCGGAAGAGACTGCGGCCCAGTCGGTGGTCACCGACATGTTGCGCGTTTCTTCGGGCCAATAGTTGAGCCGTAGTTCACCGGGCGCACCCGGTAAGGCATAGGCCATGTCATCGATGGTCTTCCCCTCGGGAATCTGAGGCGCGTCAAAGCGGATGCCGTCGCCCACTTTCTTCGGGGATTCCTTTGACCAGGGGATGCCCTCGGCACTGATGTCCGGTTTCGCCGTAAGGCGGGTCCAGATGATGATGGAATTCTGCGTGGGCTCACCCGACTTGATGCCGTTGCCCAGCCAGGGGCCGTCGGCCTGGGCGGGGACCAGCCCCCCAAGGAAAGCGAGAGAGAAAAGCAGGGTGATTAGATTTCTTGGCATGACCGTGATACTCCAGGTGGTTTTGAAGGTTGGGAGTCAGTGTAGCATGGGCTGCGCGCAGTGATGCAACGGGCGAGTGGGAGGGGGCCGTTGTAAACCTGTCGTTGTAATTCCGAAGCGGGACGATTCAACGCTCCCAGAGCATGAAGCGCTCTGTTGTGCCGCGCCCTCCGTTTCTACGGTGCCGTCGCCGAGGAGATACCCATACAATGAGGCGCGCACCGCATAAAAAAAACTGCGCCTAAGTTTGGAGTTGGGCTAATTGGAAGAATGGCAGGGGTGCCACCCTTACGCGGGGGAGCGAAGCGGGGGAGCTTACGGGTGCTTTGGTCGCCGCGCACCCGTAAGGCCACTCGTTCCTCCCGTCCGTAAGGGTGGCACCCCAAGAATCTTGTAGAAGCCCCGTAGCCGGGAAACGACCTTTAGACCGTTAATGTGCTGCCCACTGAGAAACACGCGGCACGAGCAACGTTAAGTCAGATGAGCCACATGATTGTCTCCCCAACAGCTTCCCCTGGACACAAAAAAGCCCTCCGGCGAATGGGCCGGAGGGCGGGAGTGTTCCAGGGGGGCTGTGGCCTACATGCCGATGCCACCGTCCACGCTCAGGGTCGTTCCGGTGATGTAGCCCGCTTCGGGGGAGGCGAGGAAGACCACGGCGCTGGCGATGTCGGCGGGGGTGCCGACCCGTTTCATGGGAATGTGGTCCACGATGGCGGCCGTGGCTTTTTCACCGAGTTCGGCGGTCATGTCGGTGGCGATATACCCGGGGGCCACTACGTTGACCGTGATGTTCCGTGCGGCCACTTCCTGGGCATAGGACTTGGTAAAGCCAATCATGCCGGCTTTCGCGGCGGCATAGTTGGTCTGGCCAGCCTGGCCACGGATGCCCACCACGGAGCTGATGTTGATGATGCGGCCATAGCGGGCCTTCAACATGGACTTCGCGGCGGCGCGGCAGGTGTAGAAGGCGCTGCTGAGATTGGTCTGGATGACGTCGGCCCACTGGTCGTCCTTCATGCGCATGAGG
>JAUIMA010000103.1 GCA_030432675.1 Candidatus Hydrogenedentota bacterium
CCCCCCGCGTATCTCGAACGGGTGAAGGCCTCCGGCGTGAGCGCCATCTGGATGCCGGTCCTCCTCTATCAATTGACTCCCTTCCCCTGGGAACCGGAAATGAGCGAAGGACACGAAGAACGCCTGGCCTACCTCAATGACCTGGTCAACCGCGTCAAGGCCTCCGGCGTCGATATCTTCCTCTACCTCAATGAACCCCGAGGCCTCCCCCACCGCTTCTTTGAGGCCCACCCGGACCTGAAGGGCGTCTCCAGTGGCGAAGTATCCGCCCTCTGCAGTTCCATCCCCGAAGTGCAGCAGTGGCTCCAGGATTCCGTCACGACCCTCTGTAAGGCCGTTCCCAATCTCGGCGGCATCTTCACCATCTCCGCTTCGGAAAACCTGACCAACTGCTGGTCCAAGGGTCCGAGCAACTGCCCCCGCTGTAAAGAACGCGCCCCCGATGAAGTGGTTGCCGAAGTCAGCACACTCATCTGGGATGGCATCCAGGCCGCCAACAGCAAAGCGGACTACATCGTCTGGGACTGGGGCTGGAGCAATGAGTGGGCACCGAAAGCCATTGCGCGACTCCCGAAAGGTGTCGCCCTCCAGAGTGTGAGCGAGTGGGATATGATGGTCGTGCGTGGGGGTATTGAAACCCGCGTTGGTGAGTACTCCCTGTCCGCCGTCGGACCCGGCCCCCGGGCCACCCGCCACTGGGCAGCCGCCCGCGAACACGGCATCAAGACCGTGGCCAAAATTCAGGCCAACAATACCTGGGAAATGTCGAGCGTGCCCTACGTGCCCGCCGTGGCCAATGCCGCGCAACACGCAAAAAATCTGCGCGAAGCGGGCGTAGAAGGACTCATGCTCGGCTGGACATTGGGCGGGCACCCGTCCCCCAATCTCGAAGTCTTCTCCGCCATGGGCACCGATACGGACGCCACGCCGGAGCAGGCCATGCTTCAGGTGGCCACCGATCGCTTCGGCGCAGACTTCGCCCCCCATGCGGTTCAGTTCTGGCAGGACGTGAGCACGGCCTTTTCGGAGTATCCCTATCACATCGGCGTCATGTATAACGGCCCCCAACAGGTCGGCCCCGCCAACCTCCTCTGGCAGCAGTCCACGGGTTACCGTTCCACCATGGTCTGCTTCCCCTATGACAGCCTGAACACCTGGCGGGCGGGCTTTCCACCCGAAGTCTTCCGTCAGCAATTCGCCCTGATGGCCACGGGCTTTAATCAGGCCGCCGACGCCCTGGGCGCCCGCGACGCGTCAGGACTGAACGCCCGGCAGCAAGCCAATCTGGCCCAGGAGCTGCTCATCACGCGCGCCTGTGCCTTGCACTTTGAAAGTGTGGCCAATCAAACGGGATTCATTATGGCCCGCGATGGACTCGCCACCGCCGAAGGCGACGCAAAGACCGCGCTGGTCGACGAACTGGAAGCCCTCTTGAAGCGTGAGCTGGAGCTGGCCCAGGAGCTGCACGCCATTCAGTCCAAGGACTCCCGCATTGGCTTTGAAGCCTCCAATCACTATTTCTACATTCCCAACGACCTGGTAGAAAAAGCGATCAACTGTCAGCATCTGCTGGAGAGCTGGATTCCAACCCTGCGCTCCTGAACAACACCATCACGGGGTGGATTGCGTGCCCAATTGGCGCGCCATCCACCCCCTCTTATTTATATTCCTGCAATGGCGAAAGCCCGTTGCACACGACCACGATTCCCCTAAGGAGTACTCCATGCCCCGCCTCGACCACGTTGCCCTCCAGGTTTCCGATATCGACCGCTCCATCGCCTTCTACACGGAAGTCCTTGGCCTGCCCCTCATGTTCAAGAAGGAGGACCCCGACCACAATGAGGTCTTCGCCTACCTCGAGTTAGAGGGGGGAAATCTTGAGCTCCTCGCCCTGGTGGATGACGATGGCAACGTCATACCGCGCAAACTCCCGGTCATTGAGAAGCCCTACTGCCCCCATGTGGCCCTGGGAGTAGACGACATTGATGTGGTCATCGCTGAGCTGGAAGCCCGAAAGATTCCGCTCATCGACGGGCCGCTCATCATTCCCGGACAGGTCCGCTGGCTCTACTTCGCCGATCCCGACAACAATGTCATCGAATACGTGCAGTGGCTTAACAACGCATAGACCCGTCGGGCTTCTGCCCCCCCTTTCGCCCACCTGCGCGGTGGGCATTTTTGTACCTGCCACCGAAGGAATTTTCCATGCCGGGTATCTACCGCTACATCCCACTCGCCCTTCTCCTCCTTGCAAGCCTGTCCCACGCCCAGGAAGTCTCCCACGAACTCCCCGGCTGGCAGGAGGGTGAACGCATCCGAGCCTACTGGAGCCCACCCGTTGCGCTCTTTGACGCCCTTAAGGAAGCCGGTTTCAACACCATCATCCAACGGCTGGAGACCGCCGTCACCCCCGCGCAACGGGCCACCGGCTCTCTCCATCCCTCCTACACCTTTGAAGCGGTGGAAGCCGATGTGCGCGCCTCCAGCCGACGGGCGAAGGAACTCGGCCTCCGCTACTTCCACTGCCTCGATCCCGGCGCGGCGGGGGCCATCGCCCAGGCGGGATTCGCGGACAATCCCCGGCGTTACCAGAATGGCAAACTCCCCTGTCCCCTGGACGATGTCTACTGGGACCGGGTCATCACCCAACGCTTCCTGGCGGTCATCGACCTCCTCTCTGGCGACGAGTACCGGCTCGACGGACTTATCATCGATCCCGAGATGTACACCTTCAGCGGTGCCTTTCTATCCATTCCCTGCTACTGCGATCACTGCGCGGCGGAATTTGGTGCGACCCACCCTGCCCTGAACAAAATCACCGAAGCGCCCATCGACGAAAGGGCCCCTTGGCTGGCCACGAAAGAGGCCCGCGACGACTACGAAACGTGGCAACAGACGACCGTCCGCCAGCGCGTGGCTGCCATGCGGGAAGCCATCCACGCCCGTCAACCCGATCTGCAGTTGGGTTTTCTCATCTTTCGGGACCGCCCCTGGTTCAAGGCCCTGGCACAAGGCTTGGCCACCCCCGAAAAACCGGTGCTCATCTGTCCCGAAGGCACCTACTCGGGCGCCTATAATGATGACTACCTCGCCTATCAGGCGGGCCTGAGCGACAAGGTGGGCGCGCCCTTCTTCTACTGCCCCGGCATCTGGGTCGGCTATGACAACTCGGGAGAGCTGCCCACCGAGTTCATGAAAGCCGTCCCCGGCAATGTCTATCACCGGAGCATCCGCTCGGCCGGCTATTGGGTCTATGCCTCCACCCGTTGGGGCGGAACCCCGGAGAAGGCCCAGCCCTTTACGGCCCTCTTCCGCACACTGAATGATGAACTGGATTCCTATCAGCAATCGGGGGGCACCTATGAAAGTGCCCTCACCGCCCAGGCCTTACCCCTGGAACGACCGGGCAATCTACACGAACTCTTGCTGGAAGCGCGCGATTGGAAAGCCGTGGAAGACGTGCCCCCGACGGTGCCCCGCAGCCCCGATCACCTGGGACTCCGCGGTCAGCATCAGGTGGTCTTCCAGGCAAAAAGAGGGGACGAGGTCACCGTCCAACTGCAGCACTTCCAGTTGGGGAGTTACGCCAGCGCGGGCCGTGTCATCGTATACAACCCCACCATGGAAGTCATTGCGGAAGCGACTTGTGGTGTAAACCAGCGGATTGAACTTCCCCTTACCGCACCGGCAGACGGCCCCTACGTGGTTCTGGCCAGTGCGGGCTCGGGTGTACCCAATGCCTTTTCCGTCAAGGTGGAGGGCGCACCGTGGGTCCTCTATGGAGAGCAGGTAACCTTTAACAAACGGGGCGGCAGGGTCTATTTCTGGGTCGGCGCGGACCAGGAATCGGTGACCGTCACCCTTTCCGGTGGCGGCAAAGAAAGAGCCTCCTTCGCCCTGAGCCGTCCCGATGGGACGACGGCCCTCACTGCCGACGCGGTTACCAGGGCGGAAAACCATACGCTTCCCACCGATGGGGCGGCGGGAATCTGGTCACTGAAAGTACACAACATCGATGATGACGGCTATTTCCGCGTGCACGGCGTGAACCGCTACGCGCTGTCCCCGGAACATGTCATAAGCAACGGATAGGCACAAAAAAAGCGCGGTGGACTTCAGCAATTGCCAAAGCCCACCGCGCACAGATTATTCGATTTCAGAAACCGGGGACGTCCCTATCAGACGTGGCCCATCTCTTCAAAAACGGCCTTCATCAACAGCGGCAACACCACCGTAGCGTCGGCGTATACTTCTGCGTACTTTCCGCCTTCCGCCGGAGGCACAAACTTGCCCCAGCTGACGCCCTCGGAATAGGTGCACCCGGACAGCCCACCCCAGTGGACCGGCTCCGGACAAATGCGCACACCATACTGAAAGCGGGGCGCAGGAAGCGGAATATCGAGCCGCGCTGAGGTGATGTCGTAATAAGGGCCCACTTGCTGCGCCCAGTTACGGGGCACGCCACCACCGACCGTAATAATTCCCATCCGCTCGGTCTTACCGATCAGACGGGCATATTCCTGCATATCGAGGAAGGGATTAAACGCCGGAACCGCCTGAAAAACTTCGTCGGGCGTCAGATCGCGCCCGAGCTCTTTCTGCAATTTCGCCACCGACTGGGCCATGACATGGGTGGAGAAATCCAGGCCCATTTCACTGTCCGTAAAGGCGGGAATAAACACCGGTACCCGCTTGCGCCAGGCACTCCGAAGAATCCCCGGTCCCTGATCCAATTCGTCCAACCGCTCGCCTACGGCACGACAAAAACGAGAGGAACACCACACGCCGTCGTCGGGCTCGGTATGGGCCAACACATCGGCGACCAACTCGGCCACGTCATTGAGGTTGGATTCCATTTCCAGGGTGTCGTAAATACGATTGTAGCCCTTGGCGAATAAGGCGGCGTCATCCGACTGAGGATCCACGGCATAGTGGGTCAGCCCAATGCTCTCTGTCACGCCGTGTGCCACCAGGGCACCCGTTGCGACCACCGCATCCACCAGGCCTGAATCAATCATATCGCAGATGATCTGACCCTGCTTCGCCACCGTCATGGCACCCGACAACGTCAGCACAGTCGTGCAAGACTCGTCGTTTGCCATGGCCAGGGCAACATCCAGCGCGTTCCCGAGTTGGCGCCCGCCAAAGGCCGTGCGGCCCATGGCGCGAACCATCTCAGAAAAGGAATTGAGCTCAGAAAGCTTGAGACTTTGCAACGGTGTCAGGCCATCGGCCCGTCCGTCGTGCATCGTGCGTTCAGACAAGGAATTCGTAGCTCCGACCGTTTAGACTGCGGCGCATTCGATGCCCATCGGTGCCTTGAGGAAACCGTTTTCCTCTTCGGCAAAGCGGGGCATCGTGCGAATGACGACATCACCAAGGTCTACCTCTTCACGAATACACTCCAAGACCCGGAGGGGATCGGTGGAGCCACACGTAAACACGTCCATGGCGATAAGTCCGTCGTCGGCATAGGTGTGGGCAGAGCAGTGGCTCTCATCCAACAGAACAACGGCGGTAAATCCAGGGGGGGAGTTGTGTCCAAAGTGATACCGGACTTGGGAAATCACGGTTGCGCCGGCACGCTCAGCACCACGGGCCATCGCCCGAAGCACCAGCTTATCATCCAGACACACTTCACGGGACACATTGTGACAGTCGATTAGTAAATGTTTGCCTCTGTGCAATTCATAAAACCTCCTCTAGTATGCGAAGCGAACGAAAAACGAAAAACCGCCTTACGCTAGTTCTCCTTGCTTAAGGGAGGCTTGGGGTCGGCAACCAAACCATTTATATGGGTGCCAGATTTTATACCGGAATGAGGGAGAAATCAAGCCTTTTCTGAAAAAATATTCGGCGGGCCTTTTGTTGTGGCCAACAAGACGGGCGTACCACGTCCCTCACGTGCCCCCACACCCCCACATTATCGCACTATTACGGCGTCTCTGACGGAGCCGCAGCGTCCGTTTTCATGGTAATCAAGTCCCGTAACGACTGTACACCCATGGAACGCCCGCGCTCTTGAATATGGTAATTATGACAGATAAGACAGCTGTCTCCTGCCTTGCCTTGCTCGTGACAACGGGCGCAATCGTCTTTCGATATGGGCCGAAAACTGCTGACAAAGGCATTCGAACCCTGGGCATTGGAGAAGTTCACCCCCAACTCCAAACCCGAATCATTCGCCTTGAAACTATCGAGATAGGTCATGGCGGGCTCTGCTTCCGCCGAATCCGCCTCGTCTTCCGGTGCCACCTCAGCAACTTCTGCTTCCGCCTCCGGGGCTTCGTCGACGGTCGCCTCTTCTTCGGCCGAAGCCGCCTTCGCCAGATTCATCCGATCGCGAACGGCCGGGACCCAATCCGCCCGGTGGCATTCGGCGCAGTTCATCAGCTTCAAATGGGGCGTGTGCTTAAATTTCGTAAAGCCCCGCTCGGGCGCGCCACTTTTCCAATTCACTTTGACTTGGACATCACCGGAACCCTGCTTTTCCGCGTCGATACTGTGACATTTCATGCAGGATCCGATAGCGGAACCCGTCGCTCTGCCACTCAATTCATCGAAGACCAGGGCAGCAGCAGGATTCTTCGCATACAAGGTCGCGGTGAAATCCAGCCAAGCCGTCGTAAAGGGATCGGCGTGTTGGATGGGGCGATAGTAGAGGGAGCGCGGTGCGCGCAGGGTCCACCGCTCACCCGAAATATCCGCATTATCTTCGAGCCACTTCTTCACCTTCGATTGACTGCCAAGCCATGCCACAAAGGCATCACCGGCTTCGCTGAGGGCGTCACTCGGCGCAGCAGGGGTCTCCGCAGCTTCGCTCTCGTCTGCCTCTTCGGCATCACCCTCGTCTTCTTCTACGGCCTCGTCACCCCCTTCTTCCTCTGATTCAGCCCCATCCTCAGCGGCACCTCCACCATCGACCATCGTCTCGATGAGGGCTTTCCACTCCTTGTTTTTCGCCTTCTTTCCCGTCTCCAGCAACACCCAGTCGTCCCCATCAATGCTGAAATGGGTTGTAAACCACTCCTGGAACGCATTGAAATCGGAGAAGAAGTCGAAAATGGTGGCATAAGAGCCGGCGTCGCCATCGGCTATGGCCGCTGCCAGGGCCACATAGCTCTCTACGCTTCCGAGGGTTGCCTTCCAGCTCGCGGGGTCCAGGCGGAATCCGCTCTCTTCCACGTGCCAGCCGGACATCTCGATTATGTCTTTCCGGGAAACATCTTCGATGACCTTGTCGACCGTGCTACCGGCTTTGGGAAAGCCGAACATGGCATCCAGCACGCGCGGATCAACGGGTTCACCGGTAAGCCGCTCCAACTGTTCCTCTACAACGCGGCGAAGGCCACCCTGCTCCTCATTGGATGCGGCGCCTTTGATGTATTCCATCCCCTTGAACAAGCGACCCACAATCTCGGGATCTTCGTCGTAGGCGATCCCTGAAAGGTCTCCCTCAAACTCCAGGACCATGGCCAGATCTTCGGCGAAGGTTTCCGCACTTTCTCCGTCCTGTGCGTTGAAGCCAGCCAGGAGAAGCATCATGAACGGGGACATCGACTTTGCAGCCGTACGTGGTACCGGGGGAAGCTCGAGCTCATCCTCCAGAATCTCGTAGACATCGGACTCGAGGGAAGGAAATCCGTAGACGTGGATCCACTCGTCCCGGGAGGAAACGATAGAACTGGTATGACACGCGGCGCACATTTCCTCGAAGGGTTTCAGCCGTGTGGTAAAGGCGTCACCGTCGATCTCGTGGCAGGAAGTACAATCAGCGGGTGCGTGATTTAGATTTTCTTCTTTCTGGAAATAATTGGTCTCGTGCCGCTCATGATCATAAATCAGACGGGTACGACGTCGATAGGGATAGTCATAGCCCGCCGCCGAGGCCAAGGTCGAAAAGTCGGGGTGCCCATCACCAATGCTTTTGAATTGCTTGGTGTGACAGGATTGACACTTCTGATTGCCGATACGTCGCAGGTCAAAGAAGGTACCGTTGTGCTCTCGGTGACACGCGGCACAGGCCAACTCACCACTTTCTCCGAGCTTCACACCGGGAGAGAAACTGGCCAGCGAAAGCGACAAAGGCTTGGACGCATCAAATGGCTCCTGCTTTGCTTCCGCCGTGTGTTGCGCCAGGGACTCGGGCGAAAGGGCATGGGCGAAGAGGGCGTCCGCACCCACATCTTCCTGGTGACAGTTCAGACATTGGGCACTCTGCGTCTCGGTCTCCCGCTTGGAAATGGCCGAAAGCACGAGTCCCTCCAATCCGCCCTCGAAGTTCGCGTGGCAGATTTGACAACTTTCCTCGCTGCTGCCTTCGTCGCCCAGTTTGCCGTGCTCCATCTTCTCCACGGACGCCATGGAGGCACCCTGGTGATTGAGCGTCAGCGGACCTGGCGACAGAAAATCGTTTCGCCAGCTGCTTCCAAAGACGGTCAGTAAGATGCCGACGATTACCAGGCAAAACACGACGCTGACCCGGCCACGAAGAGCGCGCAGACTCCGCTGGGGCGTACAATGCACCTGCTTGCAGCACACGCCAACGCCATCGCGTTCCATGGGGCCGAAGGCAGGATCTTCCAGGGCGGGACTGTCGCATGCCCCCCCATACTGTTCGGGGCGGGTGCACACCCATCGGTCACCTATTTTTGCAGGTACGCACTCTGAACGAGCTTCACATCGTCCGCGCCGTGACGGTCCATGGGGACAGGGCCGTCCCTCAGCCGAACGGCCACACACCCAATGTTCATTGGGGCGGTTGTAGGGGCGCTTATAGATTTCCTTGTCGTGCGAATCAGCCATTAGAGCGCTCTTCCAGAAAAGGCATGGGTCAACCAAACGTGTATGAGAATAAGGACAAACAGACCGCTCGTAAGAGGTATATGGAGAAACAGCCAGGTCTTCAAGGCAAATTGAAGGGCAAACTGATAGTCCAGCCGATTCTTCTGACGCACATAGTCCGCTATTCGCGCCAGGATCCGCTGTTCATCCTCATTCAGGTAGCGGTACTGATCCTCAATCTCCCCGATCATGCGGTTAAGCGGAGGGGCCACCTCAAAAATATGATTGAACATATGGTGAGGACCATCGAAATAGCTGCGCAACCGCTTGGTATAGAACTTAGAAATCGTAGTCGACTGGGTGTCTATAATCGACTGCTCGGCCAGCCGGTCCACCTCTTCCTTGATCCTGCGGCGATGTTCGGGCAGCCGTTCGAAGACGGCTTCTTCACCATTGGCGGTGAGTCGTCGCGGAAATACGCGCGTCATGATTAACCCCACAACACCACTGAGCATCACTCCGAAGTAAAGAACCGCCAGCGACTTTTCCAGCGTGCCGGTGGGCACTTCAAATCCCACATGAAAAAAGTAGGGGACGAGCGTAAAGGCTCCCCCGTAGATATGAAATTGTAACCAGAGCCGCGATGGGCCCAACGGTGGCACCGGAAACTTTTTCCGCACGTTGAATAGCGCGAGAAATGTCATGACGGCCAGAAAAAACCATCCCGATAGCATATGAGGATTGCGTAGGGTAACGCGAAACCCATCAAAGAAAACAAGAAAGGCTACCGTGATGATACCGAGTATCACGATGGCTTTGAGTCGTCTGCGGGTATAATATTTCACCGTTTGATAAACCTGGCCAGTGCGTCTACATCCTGCATATTTACCCGCTGCAGCGCGTCATGGGGGCAGGCCCGTACGCACGAGGGGCCACCCTTCTGATCCACACACAGATCACATTTCGTTGCTTTATATATCGGCGCACCGGCTGACTCACCGGTGGTGGCGATGCGGAAGGCGCCCCGATTGTTTCGAACGGTTATCATTCGAATCGAATCGTAGGGACAATTGCTATAGCACGTTGCACACCCGATGCACGCATCTTCATTAATCACCACCTGGCCTTCCAGGCTCTCCCGGGAGATGGCGCCCGTGGGACACCCGATCATGCAAACCGGATCGACGCAGTGCATACAGGCATTCGCCACCATGATGTTGTCGTGCACCGGTCCATGCCGTACGAATCGGGGATTGCCATCGTGGGCCGAGGCACAACCCCGCACACAGTCATCACAACGGGTGCAACGGTCCATGTTAATCAACATGGTCTTCGTGCCGTTCAGCAGACGATTCTCAGCGAAGAACTCGAAAAGATCGGCACCAATGTCATCGCGAAGCGTGTTTGATGTGTCCGTCTTTCCTGCCCGAATATCCTTGCTGCGGTACCGCGGAAAATTGGGCTGCTCTTTCAACAGCGTCGGTAAGACATACTTTTCCACGAGATGGGTAGGAATTGTCAGTATATGGGCGTAACCGATGGCACGCAGACTGTGCTGAAAGGGAATGGGGTTGTTGGGGTGCTGCCAGTTGTACAGCGCCTCCTTCAGCCCGAAAATATGGCCACCGCCCAGATAGTTCAGGGTTTGGTGTCCATGGCCGTAGCGCTTGCTTTCCCGTGCGAATCCCGCGCGCACTACCTGAATACCATTGGGATAATCCCCCTCCTGGGCAATCATCTCTTCCTGATCGATGACCTTCGTCTTTTCGGCCTGTGACATGCCGATGTATTCAGACGACCACTCATCGTATTTGCCGTAGGTCGTGAACTTGACCTGGGACAGCACATCTTCCGGCAACGCCTTGAACAGCGAAATGGATTCCAGCGTCCCTTTCAGCGAACGTTCCCGATACGTGTTATCGATGTGGTGCTCAATACCCTCGTCGGCTTCCATCAGGTCACGAAGCCCCTGCCACCGAATCTCCAAAACCTTCGCGGATTCTGAAGCGACGATGGAGACCTCACGCGGCATACGATAAATCGCGCCAATTTCACCGAAAAAAGCGCCTACTTTCAAGGGAGCCGTCTGGTATTGCTGCGGGTCGAGAATAGCCGCTAACTGTTCCGCACTGACACCAAGGCCCGGCTCTTCCGCCTTTCGCGCCTTGGTGCGAACCGCACGGTATTCGCGTGCGGGAGGAAAAATCATGTCGCGAATTCGCGAAAAGAAGGCACCCACAAAGCCGATGTTTTTGCGCTCACGGTGACCCAGCACGCGGGAGGGCAATTCGGGATGAATTACCGCCCGCAACTCCCCGTCCAACAAGAAGAATGCCGAGTTGCCGTAGTCATCCTTTCGGATAACAAACTCGCCCGGCTTGTAATGGCGAATTCGGGCGTCGTTCTGAAGAATTCCGTAGATGGAGACCGGAATTCCGAAGGAAACGAATTGGGGCTTCTTAGCGGCTTCTATCGTGTCACAGATGGACCGAAAAGGGTCCATCTGCAATACGTCGAGAATATCAATCTCGGTCATCTTGCCGAAGGGCTTGGCCCATCGGGTCAACCGCTTTTCTCCCGCATCAGCAGGAGCGGATGGCGCCGAAGCGCCATCCGCACGCTCGATTTCTTGCGTAATGGTAGACAAGGGAACCTTTCAGAACTTATTCGTAGGCTTCGCCCTGGTAGCTGGACGGCAACTTGGAGCCCGCAGCACTAAGCGCGGTGCTGAATTTACCCTTGTCGGATTCGATGGTCTTGGCCACCTTACGGATACCGTCGGCGGCACCGTTATACTCTCCGGCATTGTTGACAGCGACCTTCACCTTGTCACCATCCATCGGAACTTGCGAAAGGACGCTGTCCATTCCGCCGAGCCCTTTCAACGCATCATAGGCATTCTGGGCACGCTCACCCATGGCGGTGAGATAGGTTCCCTCTTCCGTGGCGGAAGACAGACCGCGCAACGCAAACTCGAGGTCCAGGGTCTTACCCACCACGTAGAAAAGCTGCTTGGTTTCAGCGCTCGACTCGTTGTTCGTTCCCTGTTCAGCGCGTGCTTTCGCATCGTCATTCAGGAAGTTATGTCGAACTTCACCGTGACTCCACGCAACCAGCTCAAAGTCGCTACCAGCGGGATGCAGTCCCTTGTTGACAAGGTCCTCTTTGGGCACCGTGTGGCACTGGAAGCAGTTCATCGCCAACGTATAGATGTCATCGGTAAGACGCATACCCAGGCTTTCGGCTTTGGCAAGACGGGCCTTGCGGTCCGGCATTCCTTCCGTATCCTGGTGCACATCCAACCAATCGACGGCACCACCGTGGCAACGCTGACAGGAAACACCCATTACCGTCTTGGCCCGACCGCCTGCTTCTTTCGCAGACTGCGTGTAGTGGCACTGCACGCATTCGTCGTTACGGCGAATGCTGCCCTTGCTGCCCAGCCGCTCCAGCACCGCTTTGGCCTCATCCCGGAGGTGAAGCTCATCATAGGTCTTCTTATGGGTCGATTCTTCCCAGGCGAGCACGGCGTTCTCGTGGCACTGCTCGCACTTACCTTTTTCGTCTTCCAGAATCTTGTGCGGCTCATAGCTCAACACATCTTCGGCGACCGCCGCACCTGAATACACGGTGGCACCCAGCACACACGCCATGCCACCCCGTGTCGCAATCCTTTTGATTTGCTTCCAGTTAACCATCATGTTTTCACTCCCGTTAGAACCACACACTTCTCATCCACACGAAATCAGGCATCCAACTCTATCGATGTCTTTGGAGTTGCAATGCAAGGCAGGCAATAGCCCTCCTGCAGACCGGGAAAGGCCGGTTGCACATCCAAGTAAGCAACTTCGCCACTCTTCAGCGCGGTGTGGCAGCAACCACACTTTCCTTGTCCGCAGGCATATTTAATTTTCTTTTCTTTAAAACGGTTCGCTTTGGCGGCGGCACGTATACTCTTTTCGCCCTTCCAATCCACCGATTTCCCCGAGGCGCCATAGTTAATTGACAGTGCCTGACCAGCGGGTATCGATGCTGGGGCTGGCGCGGCGCTTTCGCCGAAGGCCTCCCAGTTTATTTTGTCTTTGGAGACGCCCCACGCCTGAAGATCCTTGTCCAGCGTCTTCATCATGACTTCGGGGCCACAGATATAGTAGGCGTAATTATTCCCCGGCATGGTGGCCTTCAACATGGCACAATCCACCCGACCACGCTTGTAGATGATTCCACTGTCCGCCACGGTACCATCTTCTATACCGTCCGGCATCTCACCACTGAAACAGATGAACACTTTGGCGTTCTTCAGGTGGCCAGCCGCATACTCGAAATTCTGCAGCATCACCAGGTCATCGGGATTGCGCACCCCGAAGTAGATCCAGACTTCGCGACTGCTCTTGCGGTCAATGAGGGTATTGCACATGGAAAGAATGGGCGTAACACCGACCCCGCCCGCAAGCAAGGCCACAGGGGTCTCTTGATCCGGATCGAGAAAGAATTCGCCGCTGGGTGCTTGCACATCAATAAGGTCGCCTTCATTTATGTGCTCATGCAAGTAGCCGGAGACTAGACCGGGAGGTATGTCGGGCTGGTCACGGGGACCGGGAACTCGGCGGACACTGATCCGATAGTAGCGCGGATTCGGGCTGTCGGAGAGGGAGTAACAGCGCGTCTCTTCAAAGCTCTCTCCCGGATTGTCCGGATCGGGAATATCCACCCGAAACATGAGAAACTGGCCCGGATTGAAGGCTGGAAGTTTCTTGCGATCATGGGGATAGAAGTAAAAGGAACAAATATCGCCCGCCTTGTTCTCGACGATTTTCTTACGCACTTCAAACTTGCGCCAACCCGACCAGGAAAGCTGATTGGAGGCCGCCTTTTCCAGTTGTGCCTCCGCCGCCTGAAGCCGGAGCTTCCATTCCTTGTAGTCCAGTCGACGTTGCACCTGAGCCGCACGGGAGCGCTGGAGGGTTCCATAAACCAATACAGGTACCTGAAGCACCAGCATCGCAACAACAATCAGGCCAAGAGCCAGAGCGATAAGTTCCACTCCGTTTCTCCTATGCAGTTAACGCGCAATTCGTACAAGAACGAACTAGAACTGAACAACAAACTCCGTGCGAATACCACGTTTTTCGTCGAGGGATTCGCGAGAAACATAATAAGCGTCTACACGCCATACGTAACGGGTCTTGAAGGCCTGTTGATAACGTGCCACCACACCCAGACGTCCGCGATCGGAGCCGTCAAAGTCCGTGCGACCACCCACTTCCAGAATGACCTGTTTACGCTGCTCATCGAAGAATTTCTGGTA
>JAUIMA010000104.1 GCA_030432675.1 Candidatus Hydrogenedentota bacterium
GTCTGGGATTCTCCGGAGAACGTGCGGAATATATTCACCGAGTCCCAATTACAAGCGCCCCGGTCCGATCCGGCGTTGAGGTGTTTGAAAACGCACGTTTCCGCACGTAGGGCTGATTTTTCATCCGTTTACCATTCCGTTGACGCCTGCGTTGTGTGAGACGTAGAATAAATTGATCGTGGACGGTGTATAGAGAGCATAGCGTGACGGCCTGTCGATGGAAATTCCGTCGTCATGATGGATGCCATCGGGCGAAATAGAGCCCGTCGAGTAGATAGAGGAATCTTCGATATGAAGTGGATGTTGGGTATTATCTGGGTGCTTCTATTGGCGATTTCGCCCGTCCAGGCGCAGGAAACAAGCGAGACCGCGGACGAATCGTCCACCGCCACGGAAGTCATACCCGCGGAAGCGGTTGAAGAGACCCCGCCTGTAGACATCAAAACGGCCAACGGAGATTCCGAAACGGAGCCCTTTGTCGTGATTTGCCCCATTGAAGGCGAAATTGACGAAGGCGTTGCGGTGGTGGTCGAACGGGCCGCCCGCGAAGCCGAAGGCGCCGAAGCCCTCCTCTTTGTGATCAACACCCCCGGCGGACGGGTGGACTCGGCCATCGAGATCACTTCTGCCATTATGAGTGTGGATTGCCCCACCATCGCCTATATCGAAGGCATGGGGGCCATTTCGGCCGGGGCTATCATCAGTTATGCCTGTGATTTCATCTACATGGCCGAGGGCACCAATATTGGTGCTTCGACCCCTATTATGCCCGGCGTCGAAACCACCGAAGCGATGGATGAGAAGTCCAACTCCTTCGTCCGCGGCAAATACCGCGCCCTGGGAGAGGCCAATGGCCATGATCCGCTCCTCGGTGAGGCCATGGTCGACCGCAACATGGAAGTCCGGGGCTATCGCAATCCCGATGGCACCTACCACATCTTCAAAGTCGAAGACTCGGTATCCCGTGACGGCGGCTCGAAAAAATCCAAGTCCGGCGATGTCCTGGATAAAATCCTCGACGCGGTCTCAGAGGACGGCGGCGATGGCAGCAATGACGACATCACCGAGGTGCTCAAAAAAATTCTGGGTGCTGCTGCGGGCGTGGAAGAGTCCAGCTCCGATGATGGTGCCGCCATGGAAGACGACGAGTACAACTTCATCGTCGAAAACACCGAGCTCATCAGTGCCCGGGGCGAATTGTTGACCATGACCTCCAAAGAGGCCACCCATTTCGGCCTCTCCACGGCATTGACTACCGACGTGGACGATACGCTCCGCGAATTCCTGCTGGGCAGTGTGAACCGCAAGACCATCACCCCCACGTGGGAAGAGTCCCTCTTTGCCCTCCTGACAAGCCCTACCATTGCGGGCCTCCTCCTCATGGCGGGCCTGGGCGGTATCTATGTGGAAGTGCGCACCCCCGGCTTTGGTGCTCCCGGCATTATCGGCACCGTGTGCCTCGCCCTCTTTTTCGGCTCCCACATGGTTATCGGCATGACGGACTGGATCGATGTAGCCCTGATTATTGCGGGCTTCCTGTTGATACTCGCAGAAATGTTCCTGTTGCCGGGCTTCGGCCTGGCTGGCATCCTGGGCTTTGTGTGTCTGATGGGCGGGGCCTACCTGGCCCTCGTCCAGGCACCGATACCCGATTTCTCCTGGGATGTGACGCGCTCGCAAGAAGCCCTCTACACCCTTTCTGTGGGCTTCTTCGCCTTCATTGCCTTCGCAGTGCTTTCGGGCTTTGTCTTGCCCTATACGCCCCTCGGCAGTGCCCTGATCATGAGCACGGTGCTCGACAATGAATCGGGCTACACGTCGCAGACCTCCGAAGAAGCCCAGTCGGCGCTCGGACTGAAAGGCGTCGCCGCATCGGCGCTCCGCCCCGCAGGCAAGGGTCGATTCGGGAAAAAGAAATATGACGTGGTCACCCGGGGCGAATTCCTCGACAAGGATACGCCCATCGAAATCATCCAATCCGATGGCAACCGCTATGTCGTCACGGAACGGGAAGAGACCACCGACGCCTGATGGACGCAGGTAACGGCCACCAACGAAGGAGTTTACGATGCGCGAGGCCTTAATGAGCATGTTGCACCAACTGCTGAAAGAGATGGATTACGTCCAGTCTCAGGGAGCGGGCTACTACACCTGTGCGCCCTTTGCCCAGCGCTTTAATAAGCTCACGGTCCAGGCAGCCACCCTGTTGGGCAAAGACAACGCCCTGGTGCAGAGTTTTGAGCCCATTGATGCAACGGATCCCAAAGACCCCGCCGACAAGAGCAAGCGATTGCTCGGCATTCGCATTGAAATTGGACAGCTAATCGCCCTGCTGGAAGCTACTGCGCCGCGCAACCCGGAGTCTGACAACGCATGATTTGGCCCCTCCTACTCTTTGTCCTGGGCGTCTCACTGATTGTCCTGGAGTTCGTTATCCCCGGTGCCATCGCCGGTATCGCGGGCGTGTTGCTCCTATTCGTCTCGGCCGGTATCGGCATGGCCAATTATCCCGATGCTAAGTTCCTCATCATCATGGGCGAGTTTTTTGGCGCGTCCATGGGGGTTGGACTCGGCCTTATGCTGCTGTCTCGAACAAGCCGCACGACAGGGCTTTCGCTGGAGACCAATCTCTCGGAGGAAGCGGGGTATACCAACATGGCCTCCAACGAGGCCCTGGTGGGTCAGACCGGTACGGTCATGACCGCTCTCCGCCCCTCGGGCACCATCATCATCGGCGATGAACGGCTCGACGCCGTATCCGATGGTGATTTTATCGACGAAGAGGAATCCGTCGTCGTATTAGAAGTACACGGCAACCGCGTGGTTGTCGAAAAACTGGAATCATAGGCCCCAGCGGCCCCTGAAAAAATGAAACACAACTCGGAAAGGGTGTAGACCGTGGAAAATGTAATGTGGATTTTTGCCGTCATTGGAGGGATTATCGTCCTCATCCTCGGTGGCCTTATGTTGAGCTTTTTCTCGCTCTGGATTCAGGCCCTCGCATCGGGGGCCAAAGTCAGCCTGCCCAGCCTCATCTTCATGAAGCTGCGGAAGGTGCGCCCCCAGACCATCGTTCACAGCCGGATCAACGCGGTGAAGGCGGGACTCAACCTGGGCGTCAATGAACTCGAAGCCCACTACCTGGCCGGCGGCGACGTGCCCCGCGTGGTGGCCGCCCTTATCGCCGCAAGCAAGGCCAATATCGCCCTCACCTTTCAGCAAGCCACGGCCATCGACCTGGCCGGTCGCGACGTATTGGAAGCCGTAAAAACTTCCGTGCACCCCAAGGTCATCGACTGCCCCGACCCCAGCCGGGGCACGGACACGGTAGCGGCGGTCGCCATGGACGGTATCCAGCTTAAGGCCAAGGCCAAGGTAACCGTACGCACCAACATCAACCGCCTGGTCGGTGGTGCTACGGAAGAGACCATCATCGCCCGTGTGGGTGAAGGTATCGTAACCACCATCGGTTCTTCCGAGACCCACAAAAAAGTGTTGGAAAACCCCGATATGATCTCCAAGGTGGTGCTCCAGCGCGGCCTGGACGCCGGTACGGCCTTCGAAATCCTCTCCATTGATATCGCGGATATCGACGTGGGCGAAAACATCGGTGCCCACCTGCAAATCAAGCAGGCCGAAGCCGACAAGCAAATCGCCCAGGCCCGCGCCGAAGAGCGGCGCGCCATGGCCAAGGCCCGCGAAGCCGAAATGCAGGCCCAGGTCATCGAGATGCAGGCCAAGGTCACCGAGGCCGAGGCCGAAGTGCCCCGCGCCATGGCCGACGCCTTCCGCAGCGGCAACATGGGCATCATGGACTACTACAAGATGAAAAACGTCATGGCCGATACGGACATGCGTGAGTCCATCGCCAAAGAAGACGAAGACGATAAGTAATCAGATGGGTGCGTGCCTTTCCGGGAATCACCCTGGAAAGGCACCGCCTTCTCTTAAACAGGACGGAGAGCCCTCATGGAACAGTATCTCGGCGTTATCCTATTTTATGTCGTCGTGGCTTCTGTAGTCCTCGTCTTACTCCGAAAGAAAATCCGTTCGCGGGACAACGGCCGAGACTAAACCTCTGGCAAATACCCGCCGTGCGAACGGCATACGAATCGCAATTTCAACCTGAACGACAGGTGTGGTCATGGAAGAACTTCTCGGACTAATCATATTTGGTGTCATCGCCGCTATCAGTGGCCTTGCCAAGCTGATGGAAAAGCGCAAGGAAGAGGCCCAGCGTAGTCAGCGTGGACCTCGCAAGAGCGTCGATGAACTTCCGGAAGCGACCCGCCGTATGCTCTATGGCGATGGTGCCCCGCCTGTCGCCCGTAAACGGGGCGAAGGCCCCCCCACCGCGACCCCACGACAGGCCGCTCCTGCTTCTCCGGCGCCCCAACGACGCCCCGTTCCCGCACCGGCCCAACGTCAGTCTGCTCCGGCACGCCCGGCGACCCCGCCCCGCCGCCAGGCACCGACACCACCGCCCGTGCCCCAACGTCGCCCCGTGCCCGCCCAGCCGGTGCAACAACGCCAACCGACACGGCCCCGCCCGGTGGCCCAACCACGGCGCTCGGCACCCCAGCGCCCGGCCCACCAGACCCTGCGCGAAAACTGGCAACAGGCCCAGCGCCCAGCCGCACCCTCACGCCAATCGGAGTCGCGCCGCACGGCCGCAACAGCTCCCCAGCAGGACGCCCGGGACACGTCGCGCCGTCAGACCCGTCAGCGTCGTCGCTCCTCCATTAAAGCGCTCCTCCACCATCCCAAGACCTTAAAGACGAGCATTGTCCTGCAGGAAGTGCTGAGCCCGCCCAAGTCGCTCCGCTAACGTCGTTCGCGCGATTCGTCGCTCTTGACAGGCCTTTCATCCCCCCTCCATGCCCCAATCCGGGGCAAATGCGTCCCGACGTGGCACAGCCATGTCCCATATAAAGACAGTGCCCAGTATCAGGGGCACCAACTTCCAAGAATCCAATTGCTAAATTTCCCGTTTGACGGTACTATTAGAGAGATCGTGCTACCGTATAAACAACCTGCAGAAAAGTGGACCGGTAAGGAGGGGCAACCTACCTTGCTGGCCCGTATCACCGTGATGCCCCACCAGCGCAACACCGTCTTTCTATCCCAATGTCTACCCTGTGATTACCAACAAGGACTTATCGTGCCATGAAACGAAACGGATTTACGCTCATCGAGTTACTTGTCGTGATTGCCATTATTGGCATTCTTGCCGCCATACTCCTTCCGGCTCTGGCCCGGGCACGGGAAGCTGCCCGGCGAGCCAGTTGCCAGAACAACCTCAAGCAGCTTGGCCTCATGCTGAAAATGTACGCCAACGAGAGTGCCGGCGAAAAGTTTCCGCCCCTTGGCTACGTGGCCGAACAGGCCGTTGACTGTGATGCCGGTGGCAACAACGCAACTATCGAAGCCTCCCCCATCGCAGGCGAAGCTATGAGCACCTATTTCGGACCCTACATCGGTGCCATCTACCCGGAATACATGACCGACGCCAATACCCTCGCCTGCCCGTCAGAAACCGATCCGACGAGCACCACCAACCCCAATTCGGGCGAAGAGGCCATTCATCTGCCGTGTAATACGAATGACTTCGGTCAGCCACAGGCCGATGAAAGCTATTTCTATATTCCCTACCTCATGGATCAGCTCAACACGCAGGATCCAAACAAGTTGCTCCCGGTGGTAGCCCTGGCCGTCTTGGACCCCGATTTCGGGGACGCGGACCCTGCGGTGATGGTACCCGAGCAGATTGTCGGCGTACTTGGCTTCGTTTCCATCGGTGTAAGCGGTACGGTCCGCGATAACGCCGTGGCCGCAGACGCGGGCGGTGGCACGGCTGGCTACGATGCCGTTTGGGACGCGCTCACTTCGGAAGTAGATGTGGCAGCCATCGGTGCAGCACTGGGTGCCGACTTTTCCGGTTCCGGCAGTGGCAACGGTGATGATGTCCTTTTCCTCCGCGAAGGCATTGAGCGCTTCACCATCACGGACATCAACAACCCGGCCTCAAGTGCGCAGGCCCAATCCACCATGCCCGTCATGGCGGATTT
Organism: Candidatus Hydrogenedentota bacterium; assembly: GCA_030432675.1. Taxonomy (GTDB): domain Bacteria; phylum Hydrogenedentota; class Hydrogenedentia; order Hydrogenedentales; family JAEUWI01; genus JAEUWI01. Next base: position 6,069 of record JAUIMA010000104.1, read on the forward strand.
GGTTGCCACCAAGGTGGAAGCCTACAACCACATTCCCGGCGGGGCCAACATCCTGTACATGGACGGCCACGTGGAGTTTGTGAAATATCCCGGCAAAGACTATGTCACCGAAGGTTTCGCCTGGCTTATCGGTCTCATCGCCTAATCGCGCAGCCCTTCAATTCCGTGCTCCCGGCACCTCCGCCGGGGGCTTTTTTTTGACTCTGCCCCGTCCTTCCACGAACCAAACAGACATTAACTATTGACAGGTCTGCATAACGCTACTATACTGAACTCATTGGTGGCTGTAACTTCGGGGTGTGCGAAGGGCATTGCTTGCCTACATCTCCCTAAAACGTACGGGCGAGGAATATCATGTTTAGTAGATCTCTTTTTTGTGGCGTAGCTGGGCTTATGTTGGCCTTTTCGGCGCAGGCAACGCTTTTCGGCGACTACATCGATGGAACAGGGACCGGAATTTCAGACTTTGACGCTTCCGGCGTATTGGTCGGCGCTTCAATTGAATTTGAAGGTAGCCTCGTAATCGGAGCATCTGGCCAGGAATTCGACGCCCTTTTCGATTTCGATGACTCGACAGGCGTAGATATATTGTCGTTTCTTATCGAGTCTTCAGACGGCAGCGACGTGGCGGATACCGTCGACTTTTCGGTAACGTTCTCAGACTTGAATTGGGACGGCGAGCCAAATCGAATTTTGACAGGCCTCAACGTAATCAAGGATGAGCCTTATGACTCGGATGGGGCAGGCCTTTCTGGTACCGTAAGTGACCACGCATTTACCTTAAATTTCACGGACTTTTTCATTCAGGAGTTTCGCGAACTCGAGATCGAACTCTTAACGACCATCGATTCGACGAGCTCCAACCCCGACCCAGTGCCTGTCCCCCCGGCCCTTGGACTCGGCCTGATGGGCATGGGCCTCGTAGGTCTGACCCGTCGCTCACGACAGAACAACAAAAAGGTGTAAACTACGCACGTCTTCCTGGAATCGGAGTAAGCGCACCGCGAAATCCGGGCAAATAGCCTGTTCGCGTTCCCCGTTTTGCGCGCCCTGCTGCCCCCGAATCCCGATTCATCTATCCTCAATCTAATACCCCCGACCACTCGGCCGGGGGTATTTTCTATTTTCCCTGTCCATTCTGGAACTGTCTGGAACCCATAATCCCCCTTGTTTATTGACTGGTCTACGTAAATTTACTATACTACGCGTCTTGGTGGCTGCAATTTTCGGGGTGTGTGCGAAGGGCATTTCTTGCCTGCATTCCCCTATTAACCGCATGGGCGAGGAATATCATGTTGAAGAAAACTCTCTTTAGTGGCGCGTTCGCGCTCCTGTTGTCGTTGACGGCACAGGCGACCCTTATCGGTGATGATATCGATGGGACCAGTTCTGGAATTACTGATTTTGATGATACCGATGTGTTGGTATCCGGCACCTCACTCGAGTTTGATGGCAGTGTAACCGGGACGGGCTCCTTTGTCTTTGATGCCTATTTCGACTTTTTCGCTCCCGCCACGACGGATGTGCTGTCCATCTATATCGAAGCGGCCGGTGCGAGTGCCGCCATGGACCTGCTGAACTTCTCCGTCACCTTTTCCGATTTGAACTGGGTGGGTGAGCCGGATCGTGTTCTGGCAGGACTCAATCTGACCCTGGATGACCCCTATGGCCAAAGTGGTGCGGGGCTGAGTGGCACCTTCGACGACAACTCCTTTACGCTGATTTTCACGGACTTCTATGTCAATGAATTCCGTGAGCTGGAAATCGAACTCGAGACGGAGATTGACTCGACGCCGACCACTCCCCACCCCGTACCAGAACCCGCTACCGTGGCTCTTCTGGGCATGGGCCTTTTCGGGATGGCACTCCGCAAAATGCGGGCCTAGTACCCCCAGCACTATCGTCTTCTTAAGACCCTCCTTCGGGAGGGTCTTTTTTTTGTCTCTTCCCGTGCTGGACAGAACCCACCACAATGTTTTACCCTTTCCCATGATGGTATCGACCAGCCTTCTCCGTCGGGCGGAAGGGTTTCGTCTACCATACGCACCCCTGTCGGTCCTGGCCATCCGGCCACCAGACGGACCCAATGATGAAATATCTGGAGGAACCCATGAATCCAACCGCAAATCCCATCGGCCGTGCGCTGTGCGCCACCGCCCTGCTCCTGACGGGAGCCCTGCTCCCCGTCGGATCGGTGACGGCCGAAGAAGAATTCACCCCCCTCTTCAACGGAAAAGACCTTTCCGGCTGGACGGGCCAACCCGGCATCTGGCGCGTCGAAGACGGCGAGATAGTCGGATCAAGCCACGGCGTCAAACTTGAGCACAACACCTTCCTTTCCACGGAAAAGTCGTACAGTGACTTCGTATTGCGTGCCAAGGTAAAGCTCATCAACCACAACAGTGGCATCCAGTTTCGCAGTGACCAACTCGAAGACTTCGCCGTAGCGGGTTACCAGGCCGACGTGGCCGAAAAAACTTACTTCGGCATGCTCTACGAAGAGAAAAAACGGGGTATTCTTCCTTATTGGAATGAATACACCGAAGACGAAAAGGCCGCCGTATTTGCCGCCGCCAATCTCGACGGCTGGAACGAATACGAGATCACCTGCGAGGGTGACCATGTAAAAATGGTGCTCAATGGCTACACCACCCTTGATTTCAAGGACCCTGAAGGCGCAAAGGCGGGCATCATCGCCCTCCAGATCCACACAGGCCCCGAGATGGAAGTTCGCTTCAAGGACATCACCATCAAGGAACTGAATAAAAAAAAAACGGCCGTTAAAGACGGAGAATTAATGCCCGACTTCGAGGCCCGGGAGGCAAAAATGGCTTTCCTGGGGGAGCGCTTTCGGCTTCCCGACGGATTCTCCGTTGAGGAAGTCGCCAGTGATGCCCTGATCGGCTCCGTAATCAATATGACCTTCGATCATCTTGGGCGCCCTGTCATGGGTGCCCAGGATGACGGGGTCCGCATCCTGCTCGATGAAGATGGCGACGGAATCTACGACGCCCAAAAGAGTTTCAGCGAGCAGGTCAAACGGATCATGGCCCTTCACTACCTGGCCCCCGGCGACCTTCTGGTACAGGGCAATGGCGCAGAAGGCCCCGGCCTCTATCGCCTCACCGACGAAGACGGCGATGACGAGGCTGACCAGGTCAAGCTCCTCATGAAGTCCGACGGCGGCATGGGCGAGCATGGCCCCCACGCCGTGTTGCGCGGCCCTGATGGCTACGTTTACATTCAATATGGAAACCACGCCCACCCCATCGTGGATGAACACCCCCTCTCTCCCAGCCGCAATCTGCAGGAAGACTACTTCCTCGAGCGCTATGTGGATCCCCGGGGACACGCCAACAACATCATGGCACCCGGCGGCACCATCCTCCGTGTCGACCCCGAGTTCACCGAATGGCACCAACTCGCCGCCGGTTTCCGCAATGCCTATGACATGAGCATGGATGCCACCGGCGAACTCTTTACCTTCGACTCCGATATGGAATGGGACTATGGTCTCCCGTGGTTCCGCCCCGTTCGGGTCATTCATGCGGTCCCCGGTGGCGACTATGGCTGGCGCACCGGCTCCTCCAAGATGCCCGACTACTATTTGGACACCCTGCCCGGCGTGGATGATGTAGGCCGTGGCTCGCCCGTGGGTGTTGCCTTTTACCAGCACGACGCGTTTCCGGAATCCTACAAGGGGGCCTTCTTCATGGGCGACTGGTCCCGTGGGCGCATCCGCGTAATCTTCCCCAAGGCCGAAGGAGCCACCTTCGCGGGCGATACCGTTGATTTCCTGGTCGGCGAACCCCTCAACGTGACCGACCTTGATGTGGGACCCGATGGGGCCCTCTATTTCACCCTCGGTGGACGAGGCACCCATGGCGGCCTCTATCGCGTCACCTATGGCGACGCGATTGCCACGCCAACCGTACCGACTACCATTGAAGACGTCTTGACCCAGCCCATGCCCCGTTCGGCCTGGGGCCGGCATGCCCTTACACAGGCCAAGGAAGCCTTGGGTGCCGAATGGGCCACGGGCCTCCAGACCGCCGTCGCCAATCCGGAAATCGGTAGTATCCAACGTATCCGAGCGTTGGAAGCCCTCCAGGTCTATGGCCCCCAGCCCACGGCCGCCCTGCTCAGCACATTGGCCCGGGATCCCGATGCCCTCGTACGGGGTGGAGCCGTATTTCTAATGGGCGCAGACCGGCTGGAACGCTTCCGCGAACCCCTCATTAACGCCCTCTATGACAAAGACCCCACGGTGGCCCGCCGCGCCTGCGAAGCGCTCATCCGTGCGGGGCTGAATGAGTCCACTCGGGTGGAGTCCCATGAGGGCCTCATCTCGGGGCTTTACCTCCTTCTGGACCACAAAGACCGCCACCTGCGCTATGCCGCACGCCACACCCTGGAACGGATTCATCGCGACCTCTGGTCGGATCACATCCTGAGTGATGATTTCGAGCGCCGTCCCCGGGGTGTGCTGGAGGGCATGCTCGCCCTCATCGAAACCCAGCGGGCCGCCAACCATGCGGATGCCATTTTCACCCGCCTGGAAGCGCTCAGTCGTCAGCCCATGGAGGAAGCCATCCTTCTCGACTTCCTCCGGGTCGTCCAGATGGCTTTCATCCGCGACGTGACCGATGGTGATCGCCTGGCCCAGTTCAAGGCGGCCCTGGGCGGCCGTATGCTGGCCCAGTTCCCGGCGGAAGATCTCCGGGTCAATCGGGAGCTTCAGGCAGTCATCGCCTACCTTCAGCCCCCCGGCGCTATCGATGCCCTGTTGGCCTATCTCACGCCCGACAAATCTCGGGAAGAACAAATTCACACCATGTATGCCCTCCGCACCATTTCGGAAGGCTGGACCGAGGAAACGCGAAATCAGGCCGTGGCCTGGTTTGACCGGGGCCGGGAAATGGATGGGGCCGCCAGCATGGAGGGCTTCATCAACAACATGTGGGACAGCCTGTTGACCCACCTGCCGGAAACGGAGCGGGTCATTGCCCAGGAACGGAAGGCGAAGGCCCTCGCGGAGCGTGCCGAAAAAGCGGCGGCCCTCCTCGCGGAAATGGAAGGGGAAGCGGGCACCGCGAACTCCGACCTGGCCCAGATGAGCTTTGAGGAACTGGCCGATTATCTCGAATATGACCCCATGGCCTATCGGGAGCAGAAACTCGAAGACGGCGAAAAAGTCTTCCTCCGCGCGCGGTGTGCCAATTGCCACGTCTTCGGCACCAAGGGCAAGGGCGGTGGTCCCGACCTCTCGACCGTGACGAGTCGTTTTCGTCGCCGCGACATCCTGGAGGCCATCATGTATCCCTCCAAGGTGGTCTCGGACCAGTATACGGGCCTGGAGCTTGAGTTAGATGACTTCAGCACCGTAACGGGCATGGTCGTCGGGGAAAACGAGAGCACCCTTACCCTCATCACCGTCCATGGCGAGCGGATGGAAATCCCCCGGGAGACCATCACCAAGCAGACCATCACGGAGAAGTCCATCATGCCAGAAGGCCTGCTCAACACCATGAGCCTCCGGGACCTGGTGAACCTGGTCTACTTCCTGGAAAATGGCGCCGAAGAATAATTCGCCCAACACCCTCTCACGCCGCACAGCGCACGCCGTTGTGCGGCGTTTTTCGTCTGGTCGCGTGTGTCGGGCCCTGCCCAGTTGATACAATGGGGCATGCTCGGCATCTACCTCCACATCCCCTACTGCAAGACCCTCTGTCCCTACTGCGACTTCGTCAAAGAACGGAGCCGCACCCACGTACCCGACGCCTTCGTCGCCGCCGTGTGCCAGGAGATTGGGGCCTTTGAGGGACCCCGCCAGGCCGAAAGTGTCTTCTTTGGCGGCGGCACCCCTTCCATGCTCTCTGAAGCCGGCCTGGAGGCCATCCTGGAGGCCCTGCACCGCCGCTTTGACCTCGCGGGTGCCGAAATCACCCTGGAAGCCAACCCCGACGATGTCACCGACGATCTCGTCCAGCACTGGCACCGGGCCGGCATCAATCGCGTAAGTCTGGGCGTACAGAGCTTTGAGGAGAAGGTGCTCCGCTATCTGGGTCGTCGTCACGACGCGAACAGCGCACGGCGGGCCTGTGACATCGTGGGCAACCGCTTTGACACCTGGAGTCTCGACCTCATTTTCGGGGCGCCTCCGGTGGAAGCCTGGGCCGCGACGTTGGATGAAGCCGTGGCCATCGGACCGCCCCACCTCTCGGCTTACAACCTCACCTATGAAGTGGGCACGCCCTTCGAAAAACGGGCCGACCAGGCCATCCCGGATGACATCGCCCTCCAGATGTTTCGCGAAGCGGAAGAACGCCTCGTGGGCTTCGACCACTACGAAATATCGAACTATGCGAAACCGGGCCATCAATCCCGCCACAACCTCATCTACTGGCGCAACGAAGACTACGCCGGATTCGGCACCGGAGCCTACTCCTACATCGACGGCGTCCGCGCCCGAAACGCCGTCACCACCGACGAGTATCTGCGCAATCCTGGAGAGAAAACCGAAGCCGAAGCCATCGACGACAACGCCACCCGCCTGGAAACCCTAATCCAGCACTTTCGCCTGGAAGTCGGCATGGAAAAGGACTACTATCAGCAGCGCTTTGGCCACCCCGTCGAAGAAGACTACGGCACCGTGCTCAACGAACTCTACGACCGAGGCCTATTGGCACAAGATGCATCCCGCATCTGGCCCACCCCCGAAGGCTTCTACCTCAACAACGAAATCGGCCTGGCTATAATTCAGTAGGGGCCTGCACCGACGCGGTTTTCGTGATGGAGGCGTAGTGTGCCTGTGGGTGGAATAGTCCGTTGGAGTGTTTGGGGCGGCAGTGTGACCGTCGGGGCTGTCCCCCTCTCAGAGAAGAAATCCCCATCCACAAAATAAACCCCGAGGGTGCCACCCTCAAGGGCGCACCCAACGCGACACGCCAAAGGCGGGGACGTGCGCCTTTGTGGGTGAAGGGACTTCACAGAAGCAAGGACATCCCGGATGACTCTTCACACACTTCCCCAACAACGGGACAGCCACCGCCGTCTTCGTATTCCCGTGTAACACGCGACCATCCGGATTAGCGCAAGCCTCCTGCCCCTCTCCGCAACATGGGGCGCGGCAGTCCCTGATTCGTGGGATAGCCGTCCCGGCTGTCATGGCATGTTTTCGAACCCACTGGACAACAGGATGCATTTTGACGACGCGGGTCTATCACCGCGGCAGTCCGTGCCCGTAATGATATTCGTGGGCCTTGCGTCAGGCGAGACGCCTAACCCACTTTGGACCACGCTGGGGACTGCACCGACATCGCCCACGCCCCCCAACGAATACTGCCCCGTGGTCAAGCAACCACCCCACCCCAATCACGGGCCAAAAGACCGTCGGGGCTGTCCCCCTCTTCAAAGAAAATTCCCCACCCAAATCAAAATCCACAAAATAAATCCCGGGGGTGCCACCCTCAAAGGCGCACCCAACGCGACACGCCGAAGGCGGGGACGTGCGCCTTTGTGGGTGAAGGGACTTCACAGAATCAAGGACATCCCGGATGGCTTTTCACACACTTCCCCAACGACGGGACAGCCACCGCCGTCTTCGGATTCCCGCACAACACGCGACCATCCGGATTAGCGCAAGCCTCCTGCCCCTCTCCGCAGCATGGGGCGCGGCAGTCCCTGATTCGTGGGATAGCCGTCCCGGCTGTCATGGCATGTCTTCGAGCCCACAGGACAACAGGATGCACTTTGACGACGCAGGTCTATCACCCCGGCAGCCCGTGCCCGTGATGGTGTAAATGGGCCTTGCGTCAGGCGAGACGCCTAACCCACTTTGGGCCACGCCGGGGACTGCACCGACATCGCCCACGCTCCCCAACGAATACTGCCCCGTGGTCAAGCAACCACCCCACCCC
>JAUIMA010000105.1 GCA_030432675.1 Candidatus Hydrogenedentota bacterium
GTATCCCAAGTGGCAGCCTGACCAGGAAATGCTGGATCAGCTGATCATTCTCCCCGATGAAGATCGAGATGGCGTGGCCGACGAAGCCATTACCTTTGACTATGTGCACAATCCCACGGCATTCACGTTCTGGAATGGTGGCGTGATTGTGGCTTCCGCACCCAATATCTGGTTCTTGAAGGACACGGATGGGGACGACAAAGCAGATCACCGTGAGATTCTCTTCAGCGGTATCGACTCAGCCGATACGCACCACGCGGCGAATAACTTCGCCTTTGGTCCCGACGGCTATGTCTACTATCAGCGCGGCGTATTCCACGTGAGCAATGTGGAGACACCCTGGCAGGTGGCCCAACTCTCGGGCAAGACGGGGATGTATCGCTTCAATCCCCGCACCCACCGTTTCGCCTTCCACGCCGACAACTCGCCCAATCCCCACGGTATTGATTTCGACTACTGGGGCTATCATCTGGCAACGGACGCAACTTCCGGTCGTGCGTTCCAGGTACGGATGGATGGCGGCGGCGGCTTTGAGATGCACCAGTTGCTCGAAAAAACCGTGCGCCCTGTGCCGGCCAGCGGCATCCTCTCCAGTCAGCATTTTCCCGAAGAGAATGAAGGGAACTTCCTGATTCTGAATTCTATCGGATTTCTGGGGATTAAACAGTACAACCTGGAATATAAGGAAGACGGCAGCATTTGGGGTACGGAAACCGACGACCTGTTGGTCTCCAGTGATGGCAATTTCCGACCGGCGGACTTTGCAATCGGCGACGACGGTGCGGTCTATGTAGCCGACTGGGCCAACCCTCTCATCGGCCACATGCAGCATAATGTGCGCGACCCCAGTCGTGACCACGAGCATGGCCGCGTCTACCGCATTACGGTACCCGGTCGTCCGCTTCAGGAAGCCGTTAAGGTCGACGGAGAGTCCATCGAAGCGGTCCTCGACGTCTTGAAGCACCCGACCAACAGCGTGCGCGAGCGGGCCCGTGTGGAGCTCAGCGAGCGAGATACGGATGCGGTCATCGCGGCGACGGAGGAATGGATTAAGCAGTTTGACGGCACGAAAGCCGAAGACGCCCACCACCTGCTGGAAGCCCTTTGGGTCTATCAGCAGCACAACGTGGTGAATGAAGGGCTCTTGACCGTGCTGCTCCATTCACCGGAAGTGAATGCCCAGAACGCTGCGCAACGCGTGAAGTACATGTGGGAAATTGAAGGCCAACTGGGTGCGGGCGATGTGGTGGATATGTCCCACATGGGCCATGCGATGCACGATCCCGAAGCCGCCATGCGGGCCTCTCAGGACTTCCGTAATCAGCCGCCGTCACCTGACCCCGTGATGGATGGCGATACCCTGGTGATCCACATCCAGACGCTCAAAGAGCAGATGAAGTATGACCGCCAGGCATTCGCCGTGGGTCCGGGCATGAAGGTGCGCCTCATCCTTAGCAACCCGGACGCCATGGACCACAATCTGGTCATGGTAAAGCCCGGTGCAACGGCCGAGATCGCAACGGCCTCCATGATGCTGGGTGCCCAGGGTATTGAGAAGGAATGGACGCCCGAAAGTGACAAAATTCTCTTCCACACCGGCATGCTCTCTATTGATGAAGAAGCCACGGTGGAGTTTGTGGCCCCGACGGACAAGTCGATTTATGAGTACCTGTGCACCTATCCTGGACACTGGATGCTCATGAACGGCCTCATGCACGTGGTCGACGATCCCATCAAGTGGATGGCGGACAACAAGGCGACGGCTATCAATTCGGCGAGTAACCGGAAGCTGGTTCAGGAATGGTCGGTGGCCGATCTCGCACCGGCCCTGAACAAGATTGAGTCGGGCCGGGACCTTGAACGGGGTGCCAAGGTGTTTGCCGAGGCCTCCTGTGTCTCCTGCCACAAAGTGGGTGAGGGGAACATCGCCGTTGGTCCTGACATGGCTGGCGTGGCAGAACGTCTGGATCCCCAGGCCATGTTGGTCGAAATGTTGGAACCGTCCACTGTGATTAACGAGGACTACAAGTCCTGGGAAATCAAGATTGAGACGGAAGACGTGCTCGCTGAGAACACCTATCTGGGCCTGATCGCCGAGGAAACGGACGAGTTCGTGCGGCTTCTCACCAACCCGTTGAACGATACGGAAGGCATCAAGATTCCGAAAGACAAGATTGTCTCCCGAACGGCGGCGCCCTTGTCGGCCATGCCCACCGGGTTACTGAACAGCTTCAAGCGGGGTGAGATTCTCGATCTCATTGCCTACTTGCGTTCGGTGAAAGCCCCGCAGCAATAAGTCAGATTGAGAAAAACAGTGGTTAATTTACGCGCGCGATGCCTTGGCATCGCGCGCGTTTTTCCTTGCTTCGGCCCCTGATCTTCCGGAAGTCAGGGTGCGGCGTCATAGGCAGCCTGAATAGCCGCCATGTCGAGTTTCTCCATCGTCAGCACGGCCGCCATGACCTGGTCTGCCCGGGTGCGGTCTTCCATCATCGCGGCTATAGCCCGGGGCACAATCTGCCACGATACCCCGAAGCGATCGCGCAGCCATCCACACCGTTCCGTGGCTCCGCCAGCAGACAATTGCTCCCAACAGTGGTCTATTTCGTGTTGGGTTTCACAGGGAAGCACGAAGGAGACTGCCGGGGAAAAGGGGAACTGGGGGCCACCATTGAGGGCCATGAACGGTTGGCCCAAGAGGGTAAAGCGTACGGTCAACACGGTGCCCGGCGGCATGGGGGCACCTTCTCCATAATAGGCGATCGATCCCAATCTGGCGTCTGGGATAACTTCCGTGTAGAAACGGGCGGCCTCTTCCGCTTCACGGTCAAACCAGAGACAGGGTATAATGGCATTCATGACTTCGTTCCTCCGTGTTACTTGCGTAATTCCACGCAACGTCCTATTAAGATGACGAACCGCGGTTGACGCTTAGGACACCTCCTGCCGCTCGTGCAGGGTAGAAAGCACGTGCGCCCCGCATGTTGAGACAGCTGAAGATACTCCTTCTGGCGAGCCTGTGTTCCTGGTACGGCATGATGACCTTCCATGAGGCCGGCCACGTGATAGTGGCCTGGTCAAGCGGTGCAGAGATTGTGGAAGTCTCGATTCCGCTACTGGGATTCTCTCATACCGTCGTGAAGAATGACCCGAACCCCTTGTGGACCGCCTGGGCGGGGGCACTGGGAGGGGCTGGGGTCGCGTTGTTTGTCCTTCTCGTTACCGTACGCTTTCCTCGAAGGGCCAGGCATATTGTCCTCTACATGGCTGGATTCTCGCTGGTGGCGAACGGACTGTATCTGACTGTCGGTTTGTTATACCGCGCCGGAGACTGCGAAGTGCTCCTTCGCCTGGGGGCGGAACCCTCGCAGCTACTCCTGTTTGGGCTCACGAGCACGGGGATGGGCCTGATATGTTGGCACCGTATGGGGGATGTCCGTACGTTCTTTCTGCCGGATGCTGTTGTGTCGGAGGAGGAGATGGTGAAGAAGGACGGGTAGTACGCGCTGGAAGGGATTGCACGCTGTCGCAGCGTTGTGTCAGAGTACCCATAACGAAGGAACGGACGGGTCGCAATTCAGAAAGAGGATTAGAGGGGAATGGGATGGGTAGCATGCCAGGCATACGGGCCTTTTGTTTCGTGGTCGCGCTCGCAACTGCAGGGGCGATTGCAGAGGAAGCACGGTATTCCGACGAGGTGGCCCGTTATCTCCAGCGCATCAACCGGGAAGGGCAGGGAAACGCCCGGTTTCGAGTGGACTATCCGGGTGGTCACGCGGCCTGGGAACACGATGCCCGCGCTTCCCTGAGTCACCTGTTGGGACTGGAGAAAATAGCGGCACAGGCCCCCGCGTTTACCCCGTCGGTACAGTTGGGTGAGATGGAGGTCCACGAGGATTACACCCGTCAACGGGGTGAAATCGAGACGGAACCGGATGTCAGAGTCCCGTTCTGGCTGCTTCGTCCTTTGGGAACGGGGCCCTTTCCACTGGCCATTTTCCCTCATGGACACGATACTGTTGGGATGGATTCTCATGTTGGCTTAGCCCACGACGAGGCCCATGCCAAGCGGATTGCGACGCAAGATAGAGATGTGGCGGTCCAGGCGGTGCGTCGTGGATTTGTCGCCATCGCGCCAGCCACGCGCGGCCTGGCTGGAGAGGGCATACCGGACTTGCAGGGCAGACACGGAAAGCGGGGCTGCCGGAGCCACTTGATGCACGCTTTATTGGCGGGGCGCACGGCCATGGGGGAGCGGGTGTGGGATATGTCCCGTCTCATTGACTGGGCATCCACCCGCCCAGATATTGACATGTCACAGGTGCTGATGATGGGTAATTCCGGTGGCGGGATGGTGACCCTCTATGCGGCAGCGTGCGATACCCGTATCACGATAGCCGTGTCTTCCTGTGCCTTTACCCAGGTGATCCGTGGTGACGGATACATATATCATTGTGATTGCAATATGGTCCCGGGTTTGCTCGCGTGGGGGGACTTACCGGATGTGGCGGGCCTCATCGCCCCGCGTCATTTTCTGGCGGTGAGTGGTCGGGGGGACAGCCTCCATTCCGAGCAGGATATCGAGACGGCCGCTCGCCGCGCGAAAGAAATATTCAGCACAAGGGGGGTGGAAGACCGTTTTGCACACCAATGGGGTGATGATGGGCATCGCTACTACAAGCGGCTTATGTGGCCTTTTGTAGAGGGCGTGCTACACCGGCCATGAACAGGAAACAGGCCTGGGGCGCAGCGTCCCCGGGGGAACAGTTCAGAAAGCGATAGAACATGATAAAGGCACTGAAAATTCTGGGGATTGGCTTCGGTATTTTGGTATTTCTGGTTGTCGCCTGGTTTTTGGCGCTCTTGAACAACGGACCGGATACGTCGGTTTACCTGGGCGCCCAGGTGCCCAAACACTTTATGAATGATGTGCGGAAATTGGGCTTGTTGGAAGAGGGGGAGACCATCAAATTCTTCTATTCCGACGGGATATTCGATATCAAGGACGGATTCTACTTCGTTTCGGATAAGCACCTCGTTATCTATAGTGATGTGTGGGAAGAGCCTGCGTCCGTGTTTACTTTCGATGAAATTATCAGCCTGGACGTGGAGTATAACGACTCCTTTCTCGATGACAGCATGGTTTACTTCGAAACGGAGACCTACGCCATGTCCTTTCCGGTGTCGAGCGAATACGGGCGGGACAAACAATTTGTGGAGTACTTGGAGGAGCAGATAGCCACCCATCGGCCCCCCGCGCCACCGGAGTCCGCCGTGACAGCCGGTCCGTCGGAAGGTGGGAGCGATGGCGAGTGAGGGGTCAGAATAGTAGGCCCCGTTCTGCGCGGGTAAGTGAATAGGTGAGCTTTGCTTCCATCAACGAAAGGTGACCGATGCGGGGACTGCACCGACGCGGAGACGGTGTGTATCGGGGTAAGTGTCTTAGTGAGCAATTCGACTGCGTTCTGGCTGGACACTTGGACGTCGGGGCTGTCCCCCTGCCCATGGTGACTACGGGTGCATCACGACCATTCCATAGGGATGCAAAGGTGGTAGCCTCACCACATCACCAATCGATTCAACCGCCGGTCGACCCGGAATCAAGAGTCGGGTCGATTTTGCAGGCCACTTAATGCGAAGCGTAAGCGCCTCACCCGCTTCGCGCCAGTCTACGAGATGGATGACCATTGGGGCTTCCGGTTTTCCCGGCAACGCGCGGACGGCCACGAAGACCCCTTCGTCCACCGCTACGGGAGCGTTATCGAGTCCATCGATAAACCACGGTGCCATCCCGGGACCGGCGGCATAGCCGAGCTCATAGCCGTCGAGCAAGACACGATTTTCGTCGATGAAGTCATACAAGTCCCCGAATTCTTCCCCTGTACCGAAAAATCGCGGCGTTTCCGGACCACGTCGCCACACATCCCAAGGCACCAACGTGGGCGAGCCGCAGGCATACCCGGTCGCGATGAGTTTTCGCGTCAAGTCGATGTAGCCCGCGCGCGTCGGGATGCGGTCCAAGCCATCATTGGGTGGGCTATAGACCTGGACCTTTCCTAAGGCCTGTGCCGAAATCGACTTGCTGAAAATACCCTTCGCCGTGGGGTCGCCATATTGGAGTCCCGTCTCACCGACCCAGAAATCAAAGTGTTTCACATAGGGCGTTTCGTCCTGCCGCTGATTGGAGCCGTTGTTACAACTGAGGGGGACGTGGCGGCCTGCGTGGGCGTCCAGCGCCGACCGAAGCCACCCATAGAAATCGTCGAGGGATTCCCGATGAAAATCGAGGAAAAGTTGTTTCAGCGGTGCAGGTAAATCCGCGCCTTTCGCCTCGGCGTAGGCCCGATAATCAAAGCCCGTAAGAATTTCCGGCAAGCCCCATTGGGCCCGCTCCGCGGCGTCGGTCTTGGTCGGAAGATAGCTCAGGAATGCCGCGACACTCGCCTCACCATAGCCCCCCTCGGCGTAGATAGCCCCGTGGTAGGTCATGCCGGGGTCGTCCACCTGAATGCCTGCGACCCCCGCATCCAGCATGGCACGACAGTGCGCCATCACCACCTCACGGTAGTCCACACTGGCCACATCGCCCCGTGCCACAGTAAATGCCAACTCAGGATTGGGCACGACATCCCCGGTGCGGGTCTGATCGCGTCCCAGTAGTCGCGTCCTTACGTCCGGTCCGTCGGGCAGTTCCGCGCTGATGGTGCCGAAGAGGGGGAGGCCTGTCTGCTTCACCATTTGTACGAAGGCCCGGTTCGTACCGACATAGCACCAGTCCATACGGTCCGCGTGAAAGGTTTGGATGGCCTCTAAGGCGTCATGGGGGTCCTGGGCGTTTATCGGCCGTGGCCAACGACTGGAGAGGGCGATGTCGGCCTGGCTCGGTGCTCCCACCGGGCGAACAACCGGCTTTACGAGCGAAGAGAGGGAAATCTCCTCCGCACCGGTCCAGGCGGGAAACAGTGCCACCACCATTCCCCATGCCGCGAAGTCTCTGAATGTCATCCCCGTATTCTCCTGCTCAGTAATGCTAACGCCCGTGCTTTCTTCGCAGCGTGGGTTTTCATGCCTCCAACAAGGCGCAACGAAGTGTGTGAAGGACCGTCACGATTATCTCTACCTGCCATCAACCTGGCCACCGCACTGTCCACCCTGCATCAGGTTCAGTTCAACGCCCTTTGAATCTCATCGGCCACCTGGGTGGCTTGTGCCGCCTTCCCGGCCTCGTTGAAATGGGTGCCATCCTGGGAGAAGTAATCGGTGCGATCAGCGACCAGACTGTAAAGGTCATTGGTGGCTATCCCATGCTTCGTCATGATTTCTGCAGCGATGGCGTTGCGTGCGATTGCCCGCGGAGTCCGCTCTTCATGGACTTTCTCGATGTCCTTGCCCACGCGTACCGGGGTGGTCATCGCCCAGATGAGCTGGGCGTTGGGGGCTTTTGTCTTCAAGAAAAGTACCAGCGCTTCGAGCCCTGCGGCGTACGCTTCTTCCGTGTAGCCCCAGCCATGGAGTCCGTTGTTGAGATGGATGACATCAAAGTCAAAGCGCTGGATCAGGAGACCAAGCTCAGCCAGGTAGTCGGGGTGAGAGAGAAACTTGGACGTGGTGTAGCGCGCGCACGAGACGTCCTTCCCCAATGCTTTTTCTACACCCGCGTAGTACCCACGGACAATGGAGTCGCCCACAAGGAGCACCCGCGTCGCCGTTGTTTTTTCTGCGTCGGTAACCCACATGTCGGACCATTCGATGCGCTCATGAACGATGGGATCGCCGTGAGCGAAGGAGACGGTGATTGCAAATAACGAGATCAGAAGGCAAATTGAGTTGCGCAACGGTGGGTTCTCCCGGGGTTGGTATAGTGCAATGTGCCGTCAGGGTTCGTCTTTTGACGGCGGATTAATTTCGGGGTAGAGTTTTTCCATACATTTGGGGCAGATACCATGACTGAATTCGGCCTCGGTATGTTCGCTCACATACTCTTCCACCTGTTTCCAATAGCCCTCTTCCCCGCGAATGCTTTTGCAACTGGCACAAATGGGCAGTAGTCCCGAAAGGGTGTTGACCTCCTTACGCAGTTTGCGCTCCTCATTGAACATGTTGCTGAGGCGCCGCTGATAGGCACCAATGCTGATGTAGGTGAGGCCGAGGATGATGAGCGTGATGGAAGCACAAATCGCCAGATTTACCAGCAGGGCCTCATAGTTGCTTTGGGTGAGCGGGCCTTCGGCTTGCTCGACGATGAGATGCCAGTTGAGCTCTGGAATAAAGCGGGAGTTAATGTGGACGAGCCCACTGGCCCGTTGAACCCGGATTTGGCTCATCGATTGGGAGAGGACCTCCTCAGCGACTTTTTCAAAGCCTTCCAGCTCGCGGAGGTTGGCGATCTGTACGGGAATGGCGTCGCCGCGTAGTACGAAGTCACCTTGGGGGTCCACAAAGTAGATGCGGTACCCGTAGGTCTGGCTATAGCGGGCGATTAGCTCACTGATAGAGTCGATGGTGAGACCGACACCCGTCGCACCAAGATAGGCTCCAGAGGCATCGTGTATTTTGTGATTTACAAAAACCGTGAGACTATCTTCATTGGCCATATCGGGGTCGACGTTGGTCTCATATTCCGCGTCGAGGGAGCGTATACGGAAATACCAGGTGTCCCGGGGTTCATCTTCTTGCACTTGCTTCAGAATGCCCTCGCCGTAGTAGTAACGGCGCGTTCTTTCCGATACAAGGAAACTGGAATAGGTACTGTATTCCTGCTTTATCTCGGCAAGATACTGGCTGATTTGCCGTTCGTCCTGCTCGCCCGTCGTAATCCAATCCTTAAGGAAGGTGTCGTTCGCCATGAGGGAAGAAATGAAGACCGGACGCAGTAAATCACGCTGAATTTCGGAGTAAACCGTGTCTCCGGTGAGGGGCAGGGCCGTGGACACAATATGTTGACGCATGCTGGAAACGGACACGAAGTAACCCGCAAGGCTGGTGGAGAGGAATCCGCTCACCAGAAGAATGCTGAGCAGTGTTAGAAGGCCGAATTTTTGCCGTCGATAGGTCATTGTGCTGGAGAAGCGTTCCGTGGGGTGGTAGAGGGGGTTAAACTGGGAGGGCGCACGTATGAGGTGACACCCATGTCTACCTGCAGTATACCGGGCTGAGGCACCTCAGGCGCAAACCTGGCCACAGGGAGACGAGACGCGCCAGGGTCAAGCGGTGTGCATCAAACAGGCGGTGACGATCTTCAGGGGGGCGGGATCTATCTTGCCGTTCAGGTGCGCAATGACCTGATCCGTCGGGGCGTTTCCGAAGCGTTCCAGGGCCTCTTGCACCTGCTCACAGATGGCCTCGTCGACCCAGGGGGACGGGTCTTCGATCTTATTCGTCCGAATGTAGGCTTCGAGGTATTCCTGGACCTTTTTGATGCTTCGTCCCAGTTCTTCGGAGATCTCTGCCACATCCCATCCAAGTTCGAACAGTTCAAAGGCGCGCTCTCGGGCTTTGTCGGGCTTATTTCGTGGAGCGGGATTGGGCTGCCCATCCGTTCCCCCGCCCTCATGGGCCAGAATAACGGGAAGAAAGGTGCTGGCGTAGTCGGCGCATTTCTTTTCACCGACGCCATGCACCTGAAGAAAGGCCACCTCATCCCGTGGCTTTTGCTTGGCCATATCGCGCAGGGAGGCATCGCCAAAGACTGTAAAGGCGGGCACGTTGCGCTCCATGGCGATTTCGCGGCGCAGGTCCCGCAGTTTGTTGAAGAGGGCCTTGTCGACGCCTTCCCAGGACTTGGAGGCGGCAACGGACTGCTTGCGGGCGGACTTGCGCGTTTCGGCGGGCTTAAGGAGCCGGGGCATCTCGTCGCCCCGGAGCATATCCCGGCCACGGGCGGTAACGCCGAGGATGTTGTATTCACCCTTTTTGCAGAGATAACCCTGTGACACCAACTGTTCAATCCACGTACGGATGACCGGTGCAGGGTGTTCCCGGAGAAGGCCCCACGTACTGAGTTTGTCGTGGCCCTTGTCGATGACGCGGGCCTCACGGGAGCCGGTCAGGATGAGGGTGGTATAGCTCGGCCCCGCCACTTCATCGAGGCGTGCCACACAGGAGGCTATTTTCTGGGCGATGACCCGGGCGTCTTCCACCAGTTCGGCATTCCCCAGGCAGAGATCGCAGGCGCCACAATTGTCTTTCTCCAACTTCTCGCCGAAGTAATCGAGAAGCACCTGATGGCGACAGGTCACATCGGTGCAGTAGTTGTACATTTCGTTGAGCTTTTCGAGGGAAATCTTGAGGGTGGCCGCGTCCTGATCCTGCAGGATGGTCTTCCACAGGCCAAAGTCGCTGCCGGAATAGAGGAGGCGGCATTCCGCTTCCAATCCATCCCGCCCGGCCCGTCCACTCTCCTGCTGATAGTGCTCAATGGATTTGGGCATGCCCGTGTGCACCACGTATCGAACGTCGGGCTTGTCGATACCCATGCCGAAGGCTACGGTGGCTACGATGATCTCGGCCCCTTCTTTGGAAAAGGACTCCTGATTGCGCTCCCGCGCGCCCGCATCCATACCCGCATGATAGGGGAGGGCCGGGTGTCCTTTGGCGCGGAGTTTCTCGCAGAGCTCTTCCACTTTCTTGCGGGTGATGCAGTAGATGACGCCCGATTCTCCGGCGTGGCGCTCCACGACATCGAGGACCTGCGCCAGCTCGTTGCTGCGGCGCTCGACGGCATAGACCAGGTTGGGCCGGTCTGCCGACGCGACCAGCACCTCCGGTTCCTTCAGACTGAGCGCGGCGCAGATATCTTCCCGCACCTGGGGGGTGGCTGTCGCGGTGTACCCGTGAAAGGCCGTGTCCGGGAAGGCCTCGCGCAAGGTCGCAAGCGTGCGGTACTCGGGGCGGAAGTCATGTCCCCACTGACTGATACAGTGGGCTTCGTCAATCGCGATGAAGGAGATGTTGAGCTTCTTGAGATAGGCGATAAACTCAGGTTTTACGAGGCGCTCCGGGGCCACATAGAGGAGTTTTACCTCGCCACGCTGGAGGGCTTCATGGGTTTCACGGCGCTCGTGGGGCAGGAGGCTGCTGTTGATGAAGGCGGCACCGACACCGACGGCACGCAAGCCATCCACCTGGTCTTTCATCAGCGAGATCAGGGGCGAAACCACCACGGCCATACCTTCCATGGCGATGGCGGGCACCTGATAACAGAGTGACTTACCTCCACCCGTCGGAAGCACGACCAGCGAGTCCCCATGGCCCGTGATGCGAAGCATCGCCTTGGCCTGGAGTGGACGGAGGCTTTCATAGCCCCAGTGCCGTTTTACAATGGCGGACAGCGCGTCCAGATTCATGAAGGGGTCCTGAGAAGTGGGGGGTACGGGTAATGGCTACGGGTCCAAACTTTAACACAGGAAGCCCTTACCATGAAACCGTGGGGCGGCTTCCAGCCACATCCGAGAGGCGGTCTCATGATTTTTCTGCGTTGAAACGCTTTCGCCCGAAAAAGGCGTCCTTTACGTCGTTTTCGTCCTTTAGGTCCTTCTGTCACTACCCATTCTGCTATCTGGAGAAGTGGCGGCAACGGCCAACCTCCTGTTGGGCATGTCCGATTGATTTTTTCCTTTGTGTCTTCGTGGTGAAAACACAGAAAAACCGGCGAAGCCTGGTCGGCTTCGCCGGTTGGAATGGGTGTATTTTAGCTAATGGGTCTAGCTGTTCGCCGCAGCCAACAGCGCCTTACGGGTGCCGCGGGGGGATTTGTTGAATTTGCCAGCTTTGATGTAGCGGGCGCATACCTTGACCTTCTTCACGCGGCCATTCTCGTCAACGACGCGGATGGTCTGGAGGTTGGGCTTCCAACGACGCTTGGAAATACCGGTAACGTTCTGACCGATACCACCTTCACGTTTGGCCTTACCGCGACGTACGATACGGTTCCCGACGTGGGGCTTCTTTCCGCTATAATCACATTCTCTTGCCATGGTTCATCTCCTTGTTCTCAAAGCACGGGCAGGACATAGCTTTTCCCTGAACCGGCTTGTCTTTGGGGTGTTGGTATTGGGTTTGCTCCGGTGCACGTGATATACTTGCACGCAAGAGACCGACGAACTATAGCACATAAACAAGGTGAGTTCAACCTGTTAGCGGTCTTTTGCTTCCCAACCCCTTCCGCTGAGAGACTTCCCCATGCGTTTTTTGCTGCCCCTGTTGCTACTGTCCCTGCTGATGGCCGGTTGCGTGCATCGGGATGGGCCCCGGATGGCAGGGGGTACCCCGGGCGATCTTCCGGGAGCGGGCGAAATTCTGGCCGACCTCCATGCCCGAAGTCAGGCCCTTCAGTCGCTGGAGTTGACGGGAAACGTCCGCTTGAAGCTGCCGGGGGAAGCGGCCACCCAGAATTTTCGGGGGGGCACCCTCTACTACGAAGCGCCTGGACAATTCGCCATGTCGTGTCGTAAACCCGGTTTCCGTCTCTATGCCTATGTGGCGGACGAACGTTTTCTGCTTAATCTTCCCTACGAGAAAACGTACTATGTGGGACGTGAGGGGGACCGATTTGATGAGGTCTTAATGGCGATTACGCCGTCCCGTCTCTTAGACGAAGTGTTTTTACTGACGATTCCCGGAAAGGAAGCGGCGAAACGAAGTACGGTGGCGCCCGATCCCGACTACCCGGAAGGCTATGTGCTCACCGTCCACAGTCGGCGAAATGGTCCCCTCGAACGCCGTATCTACGTGGAGCAGGTCGGTAATTGGCGGATACGCGCCATGACCGCCTACGACGAGGACGGCCGCGAAGTTGTGACGACGTCATGCACCGAATACAAAGAATTTGAGGATGTTTCCATCCCTTCCACGGTAGAATCCGTTTTTCCAGCGCCCCTCGATGCGCTGATTGGCTATGTGGCCACCCGGATGGAATACCGACTCCAGGGGGCGTCACCTCTCGGAACGATTTCCCTGGACGCTGTCGAAGTGGGGTTGGCGGCCCAGGATTATACGAAAATTTCGGGGAAACGCCCGATAGAGACTGAATGATGAAACGCGCACTTTCCAGTATGACGAAAACCGAGTTGGCCACCGAGCTGGGCCTCAAGCCCTTTCAGGGGCGGCAACTTTTTCAATGGATCCATCAGAAGCGGGTCTTTGATTTCGATGCCATGACCAATCTCTCCAAGGCCCTCCGCGCTGAGTTGCTGGAGACCGCAACGGCTTCACAGCTCGAATTGATGGAGATGCAGGAGTCGAAGGTCACGGGCACGAAGAAGGCCCTCTTTCGCCTCCACGACGGAGAAACCGTGGAGTCGGTGTTGATTCGGGATGGAAAACGGACGACGATCTGCGTTTCTTCCCAGGTGGGTTGCGCGCTTAAATGCGACTTTTGCGCCACGGGGCTTGCGGGATTCACACGGAACCTGAGCCCCGGGGAAATCGTCGAGCAGGTACTCTACATGGTGCGTGATGAGCCGGACCCCGAGCGGACGCCCAACATTGTCTATATGGGCATGGGGGAGCCCATGCGCAACTACGACAACGTGATGGCCAGCATCCGGCTGTTGATGGATGAGGATGGGATGGGCATCGGCGCCCGTAAGATTACGGTATCGACCGTGGGCGAAGTAAAAGAAATTGAGCGTTTCACCCAGGAAGACTGGCAGGTGCGGCTGAGTGTTTCCCTCCATGCGGCCAACAATGATCTTCGCTCCCAGTTGGTGCCCCTGAACCGCAAGTATCCCCTGGAGCGACTTCATGATGCCATCGGGCGCTATTGCGACCAGACGGGCCGTCAGTTTACCTTTGAATGGACCATGTTGAATGGGGTCAATGATTCCGAAGAATGCGCTCGGGAGCTGTTGGCGTTTTGCGCGGGCCTCAAAGTCTCCGTCAACTTGATTCCCTGGAATCCCGTCTCAG
>JAUIMA010000106.1 GCA_030432675.1 Candidatus Hydrogenedentota bacterium
CCATGTCTGATCAGTCCTATGGGGACTGTGGGTGGGAGGGGGCCACCACCGGCACACGTGACCGCTTCCTTTCCGCGCTCCACATTCCTCCCCGGGAAATCGCCATCCAGCGGCAGGTCCATGGCATTCTGGTTCGTCCGGTCCGCTCCGACACAGCAGGTCGGGGGGCCACCAACCCCCTGAAGTCTGTTGGTGATGGCGACGGCCTGATCACCAACGTACGGAACCTTCCTCTGGGTGTCACCGTGGCCGACTGTGTCCCCATCCTTCTTTTTGACCCCCGCACCGGCGCGATCGGTGCCCTCCATGCCGGCCGTGAAGGCACCACGGGGGCCATCGCAGTCGAGGGTGTCCGAAAACTCGTTACGGAATTCGAGGTGCGCCCCGAGGATATTCAGGCGCTAATCGCCCCGTCGGCCGGACCGTGCTGCTATGAGGTTTCCTCAGAATTGCGGGATCGCTGCGCCGAGCAGGGTGTCATAACCCGGGGCCGCCATCTGGACCTATGGGAAACAAACCGAAGCCAATTGCGGTCCAGCGGAGTGAAAGATGCGCATATCACGGTTTCAAAGGAATGCACGATCTGTTCCGACCGCTTTTTCTCCTACCGTCGCCAGCAGACCAAGGCGCGAAATTTGGCGGTAATTATGGGCTGAAGCGGGTACGGAGAGCACGTGAAATACTGAATTTGCGCATTGCACCGTCCCGCGCTCTTATGTTAGAATCGGGCAGTCATATTAATGCGACTTCGCGGAAAAGTGGGTCTTGGCCCGCTTTTTTTGTTAACTGCCGAGGTATAAGGTGAGCAAAGAAGAACTCGTTCGACGTTTCTGGTCGGTATTCGAGCCTGAAATACTCGAACAAGGGTACGATCTTGTCGAGGTTGAGGTGACCGGACAAGGAGGCGTACGTATTCTACGGATATATATTGACAAGGAACCCGGTGGAATTCGTCACGAGGACTGCGCCACCGTCTCCCAGTTACTCAACCCGCTGCTGGATGCTGACAATTTTATAAATGACAATTACATATTGGAAGTTTCGTCACCCGGAATTGATCGTCCGGTACGAAAACCCAAGGATTTCGAACGCTACACGGGTGAATCGATTACGGTAACTACCCATTCCCCCGTGCTAGGGCAGAAGAAATTCACAGGCGTGCTACGCGGCTTTGACGACGGACTCATACAGGTGGATTGTGACGGAACCCTCTACGAGATACACGCAGAGAATCTTCGCAAGGCCAATCTAAACCGGTAGAGACCGAGCAGGGAGAGTGCTTTGGACCAGAATTTACGTATCATACTGCAACAAATCGAAGCAGACAAGAGTATCGATCGGGAAACCCTCATCGAAGCGATCCGCAGTGCCATCGAGAGTGCGGCACGAAAAGACGCTGGCAATGCCAATAACATTACGGTCGAGGTGGATCCTGACACCCTGGCCTTTAAGGTCTTCGAAATCCGAACGGTGATGGAAGAAGTGGAAGACCCCACTACCGAAATTCCGTTGAAAGAAGCCCTCGACCTCAATGCAGCGGCCACGGTCGGCAACCGGCTCAAGATTCAGACCCATCCCAAGGATTTTGGTCGTATCGCTGCTCAGACGGCGAAACAGGTAATTATACAGAAGATTAAGGACGCCGAACGCGACAACATCTTTGACGAGTTCAAACAGCGCGAAGGCGAGTTGATCACGGGCACGGTGAAGCGCATCAGCCACGGGAACATTATTGTTTCCATCGGAAAAGCCGAGGCGTTGATCCCGTACCGTGAACAGTCTCCCAGGGAGACTTATCGTCCCGGCGATCGTATTCGTGCCATCCTGGTAGAGGTGGAAAAGTCTTCCAAAGGCGCTCAGGTCATCCTATCCCGCACGTCGCCCGAGTTGGTTCTCAGCCTGTTTGAGCTGGAAGTTCCCGAACTCTACGACGAAACCATAGAAATTAAAGCCATTGCACGTGAAGCGGGTAGCCGCACCAAGGTGGCCGTGCGATCCAATGACGTAAACGTTGATCCCGTCGGGGCATGCGTAGGCATGAAAGGCGCCCGCGTGCGCGCCGTAGTGGAGGAATTGTCGGGCGAGAAGATTGATATTGTTCGGTGGAGTGACCAGGCGTCTGAGCTTTGTGCCAATGCCCTGAATCCAGCGGACATCCTTCAGATTCTGATTGATGAAGAGCAGGGGAATATCCAGGTTGTTGTACCGCAAGATCAGCTTTCGCTGGCTATCGGAAAACGTGGACAGAATGCCCGCCTTGCCTCTAAACTGATTGGTTGGAATATCGATATTCAAGGCGAAGCGACGGGACGCGACGAAGAAGTGGATGCGCTGTTTGACGATGGCGACGAAGCGGAAGCGTCTGCGCTGGAGGAGCCCACAGATTCGGCTCTGGAAACCCCGTCGGATGCGCCTGTAGAAGAAGTTGCAACGGAGTCTCCTGAAGGAGAGGACACCGAGGCAGAACGTAATGACGCTGCGGAATAGCCCGTGTGTGCGCCCGGTGTAGATTTAATGCTTAGATGGCCTGTCACCATGAGTTGACGCCATCTCGATACGATAGATTATCTCGGAGGACAAGAAATCATGCAGACAGTTGCCAGCTTGGCAAAACGTCTAGATATGACTGCGGAGGAAGCCGTTGCAACCCTGTGTAAACTGGGTTTTGACGTCGAAGGCGTCGAAACGGACATCGATGACGACCAATGCGATCTACTCATCGACGTAGACGAAGACCCATCCGCGCTTGACGCCTATCTCCAAGAGCGAAAGAAAGAAGAGGAAGCGCGCCGCAAGAAAGCGGAGCGCCTCCAGAAGGCCGCCAAAAAGGCGGCGGCCAAGAAAGCGGCCGCCAAAAAGAAAAAAGCGGCGGCCGAAGTCGTCGTCGAGGAAACGGAGGCCAAAGAATCCGAGGAGGCGGAAGTAGCGCCCCCTGAGGAGGCTCCGGAAGTCATCGTAGTTGAAACGGAGCCACCGGCCCCTGAATCGACGCCAGCGGAAACCGAGAAAGAAGCCCCCGAAGTGGCACCTGTCGTAGAGGAAGCACCGGTCGTCGAAGCGAAACCGGAGATCGTCCCCGAAGAGCAGTCTGAGCCCGTGGAATCTGCCCCACCTGCCGAGACTTCCGTACCTGAGGTTGCAGCGGAAGCGGCTCCTGCTGAGCAAGAAGTGCCGGCCACGCCACCCGCTACAGCGCCTGATGAGCCTGCCGCAGCGGAAGAAGCGCCTGTGGCTGAGATCCTTCCACCCGCCGATCCCGACAGCCCCACAGCGGATTCCGACAAACCCCGCCGTGGTGCCGATGCGCCGGCCCATGAGAGCACGCTGGCCAAGGCCGAAATTCTTCATGACAAGGAAGAAGAAGAGCGGGAGGCGAAGCCAGCTAAACCTGCCAAACCGGCCCGCCCCCTTCCGACTCCCGATCCCGATGTGGTCGCGGCTGTTATTCGTCGTGATCGCGAAAAACGTCTCGGTATTACCCGTACCGGCGGTGCACCCGGAGGTCCTCGTAACCGAGGTGCTGCCGGTGGCCCGGGTGGCGGACGCGATAATGCCAATGCCCCGGCCCGTCCCGGTCGTGCGGCACCACCGAGCATCGAAGAAGAAGGGCGCCGCGAACAGCAGTTCCGCAATGCGCCGCGTAAACCTTCTGCTGCAGGCGGTAAGGCCGTCCGCAAAAAGCCGAAGCGCGCGGAGCGTGCTCGGGTGATCGAAAGCCACCTTCGCCGTGATGCGGCGGCCGCTGTACGTGAGTTTCAGTCGGGCGCAGGCGGCGCTGGCTCTAAGAAGCGCAAGAAAAAGCGCCAGATGGATGCCGAACCCGTGGTGGTGGAGAAGGTAGGCGGTACGATCGAAGTCGACGAGACGATGACGGTTGAGCAGGTTGCGGATGCGATGTCCGTTCCGGTGAATGATCTTATCCTGGACCTCATGGATGACAACATGATGGTAACCAAGAACCAGAGCCTGGATATTGACGTCATCCGAAAGCTGGCTTCAAAGCGCGACTACGAGGTTCAATCCATCATTCCCGAAGAGGATGATGTGTTGACCGAGGAGCCCGATGATCCTGCCGATCTTCAATTCCGGGCACCAGTCGTCACGATCATGGGCCACGTTGACCATGGTAAGACCTCACTGCTCGATGTGGTTCGCAAGGCGAACGTAGTAGACGGTGAAGCCGGCGGCATTACGCAGCACATTGCCGCCTATGACGTCGAGTTAGCGGGTGGCCGCATTGTATTCCTCGATACACCGGGTCACGAGGCCTTCACCCAGATGCGCTCTCGTGGTGCCAGCGTAACCGACGTGGTCGTGCTGGTTGTCGCCGCCGATGACGGCGTGAAGCCCCAGACCATTGAGGCCATCGACCACGCCAAAGCGGCGGAAGTGCCTATCGTCGTCGCTATCAACAAATGTGACAAACCCGAAGCGCAACCCGACAAAGTGCGCGCCGAACTGGCGAATTACGGCCTCCAAGACGACCAATGGGGCGGCGACGTCACCATGAAAAACGTCTCGGCCCACAGTGGCGAAGGCATCAATGAACTCATGGAACTCTTGGTTCTTGAGTCAGAAATGCTGGAACTGAAGGCCAACCCGAACAAAAAAGGCCGGGGCGCAATTGTAGAAGCAGAGCTTTCGCTGGGACATGGTCCTGTGGCGTGGGTGCTCGTTCAGTCCGGCACCTTACGCGTCGGGGATATCTTCCTTTCTGGCGAAACCTATGGCCGCGTGCGGACCATGACCAACTCCAAAGGCCGCCAGGTCAAGGAAGCCGATCCTTCTACGCCCGTGCTGGTAACGGGTTTCAGCTCCGTACCCGAAGCAGGCGACCAGTTCTTTGTATTGGAAGAAGAGCGGATTGCCCGCTCCATCGCCGACAAGCGTGCCGCCCACAAGCGCCAGAAACGTGGCGCTTCCAGCAGCAAGCACATGACCCTGGAAGACTTCCATGCGTTGATGGAAGGGGTAGAGCAGAAGACGCTCAACATCATCATCAAAGCCGATGCCCAGGGTTCTGCAGACGTACTGGTATCCAGTTTTGCCAAACTTGGCAACGAGGAAGTATCCATTAACGTGGTGCACTCCGGTGTTGGTGGTGTCAATGAATCCGACGTATTGTTGGCGGGTGCCAGTGATGCGGTAATTATCGGCTTCCACGTTACGGCCAATGCCAAGGTCAAGGCCATGGCAGAGGAAGAGGGCGTCGACATCCGGACGTACCTGATTATTTATGAGGCCATCGACGAAGTGCAGCGCGCCCTCGAAGGCATGCTGACTCCGGACAAGAAAGAAGTCATCGTCGGCCATGCCGAAATTCGCCAGGTGTTCCGTTCCTCCAAGGTCGGCAACATCGCCGGTTCCATTCAGTTGGATGGTGAGACGGTTCGTGGCGCGATGGCCCGCCTGATTCGCGATGATGTGGTGATCTATACCGGCAAAATTGCTACGGTACGCCGCGAAAAAGACGAAGTAAAGTCTGTGTCCCAAGGTTTCGAGTGCGGTCTCAAACTTGAGCGCTTTGACGACATACAGGTCGGTGATATTATCGAAACGTATCGCGTGGAGAGTGTCGCCAAAAAGCTCTCCTAGGTATAAGACGCTATGACCATTGGCGTACTCCATGTAGACTTTTTAATTGACGGCGCCCGCTCGTTGAAAGACAAGCGGCGCGTCGTCAAAAGTCTTAAGGAGCAGGTCCGCAGTCGCTTCAATTGCAGCGTAGCGGAGACCGAATATCAGGATTTGTGGCAGCGGGCACGCCTTACCGCCGTTGTGGTATCCAACGAATCCCGTCACGCCAACACGCAGGTAAACGAGATCGGTCGCTTCATAGAAACCCGAATCGGCGGAAGTATCGTCGACTATCAGATAGAGATATTATGAGTACAAAAGGACGTGGACAACGGGTTGGTGAACTGATCCGACAGGAAATCGCACAGCTCCTGACCAAGGGGCTTAAAGATCCCCGCATTGGATTTGTATCGGTGATGGATGTGGAAATGTCCAAGGATCTTCATTACGCCACCGTAAACGTCAGTCTTTATGGTTCCGAGAAAGAGCGACGGGGCTCGCTAATCGGTCTCCAGAATTCGTCTGGCTGGATTCGCCGTGAAGTGGGAAAAAATATTCGTCTGCGCTTCACGCCTGAAATTCGGTTCAAGGCGGATGAGACCTTAGACAATGTGTACGCTCTCGAAAAAGTCTTTGATGAAATTCGCGATGAGCGAGTGGGGGAACCCATGATTGGTATCGGCCTTCCCGACGTGGTAGAAGAACTCAAGCAGGCCAACTCCTTCTTGATAACGAGCCATGTCAGTCCTGACGGAGATGCGGTCGGTAGTGTACTCGCGCTTCGTTACCTGCTTGAGTCCCTGGGGAAACGGGATATCACCTGCACGCTGGCTGATCCAATCCCCGATGTTTACAAGACCTTGCCAGGCGCTGCCGAAATTAAGGGTCCAGACGCCGAAATTCCTGCCTATGACCTCGCGGTCGTCGTGGATGTTGCACGTTTGAACCGCGTCGGCGCCGTGGCCGACCATATTGCCGAAGATCAGAAGATTCTGATTATTGATCATCATTTGGAAGAAAACCCGGATGGCACGTCGGGATTTATTGATTCGACCTACGCCGCAACCGGTGAGATTATTGTGGACCTCTTCACCGAGGCCTCCAAGCCCCTGAGCCCTAATGCCGCAAAGTGTGCCTACGTGGCCCAGGTAACCGATACAGGTGGCTACCGATATTCCAATACAAGCGCCCGCTCACATCGAATTGCGGCCACGCTCCATGAGGCCGGAATTGAACATGCTGAGATTTGCAGTGAGATTTTTGAGCGAAACTCCCGCGCCAAAATGGCCTTGCTGATTCTTGTTCTGGACCGAATGGAATTTCGTTGTGACGGACGGGTCGCTGCTTCCTATGTGACCAGCGCCGATGTGGAACACGCTGGTGGGAAAAAGGAAGATCTGAACGGCCTCGTGAATTTCCTGCGCAGTACCGAAGGCGTCGTGGCAGGCATTCTATTCAATGGTGTCAACGAAACGACCACCAAAGCCAGCGTACGATCCGACAAGAATTTTAATGCTGCGGCCTTCCTGAAGGATTTCGGGGGCGGTGGCCATGCTGCTGCGGCAGGGGTCACCATGACAGAGCCCATTGAAACGGCGATGGAGCGTGTCTTGGCCGCGTTGGAAACCAGCGTCGGAGCAGGTAATCCATGAATGGCATCCTGCTGATTGATAAACCGGCGGGGATGACATCGCACGACGTGGTGGATCGGGTTCGAAAAGCCGCCGGTATGCGACGGGTTGGTCATACGGGAACCCTTGACCCGGCGGCCACAGGGCTTCTTATCTTATGCCTCGGGACCGCGACCCGACTTTCCGAACACTTTACCGCGCTGGGCAAGACCTACGAAGGCACCATGCGCCTGGGCCTTACGACAAGCAGCTACGATTTAGAAGGCGAGATATTGTCCGAGGCTCCGGTTCCCGCGCTGGATGTCGATGCGATTCAATCGCGATGCAGCCAGTTTACCGGCGACCTGGAACAAATCCCCCCCATGGTCAGTGCGGTGCGGATCGGCGGTGAACGCCTTTATAAGAAGGCTCGAAAAGGCGAGGTCGTTGAGCGGCCACCGCGCAGCGTACATGTCGAGTCCTTTGACGTAATTTCCTATGAGGCACCCGATGCCCTGGTGCGTGTTGTCTGCTCCAGTGGCACCTACGTCCGAAGCCTTTGCCACGATGTGGGGGCCGCCATCGGCTGTGGGGCGGCACTGGCCACATTACGTCGCCTCGCCGTGGGACGGCACCATGTGGAGCAGGCCACGACACTCGACTGTCTGGAAAGCCCGGAGCACGTGGCCGAACGCTTGTTGCCCATGGGTAGCGCCCTCGATTTGCCCGTAGGGATTCTGGACCCCTCCGCCATGGCGACGCTGACCAACGGTGGTGGACTCACGAGCACGGACCTCTTAGAAGGATGCCCCGTGGTCTCCGGTTGGTTGCAAGTTAAAGATGAAGAAGGTACGCTGCTCGCGCTGGCACAGGTGGAATCCCATCCGCTGGAAACCCGTATTCTACCCAAGCGTGTTTTCTGCGCCGGGCAGGACTCTTAAGGCAACGGCTTGATTCAGGTAGGGAGTCATTCCTATGCATGTGTTTGATGATGTAACCACCTGTACCTGTTCGCTTCCCAAGCTGGTACTGACTATCGGAAGTTTCGACGGGATGCACCGGGGACACCAGTACATCCTGAAGACCGTCATCGAAACGGCAGCGTCTGTGGGAGGCAGCGCAGGGCTCATGAGTCTTTGGCCCCATCCTCGTACATTCCTGCATCCTGAGTCGGCCCCACCAATGCTGACTACACCTGACGAAAAGCAGCGACTACTAGAAGAAGTCGGCCTCGACGCCTATTTTGTGCTCCCCTTCAACAGATCCATTGCTGAAATGGATCGGGAAGCTTTTCTCCGAGACATCGTGATTGGAAAGTGTGGGGCACAGACACTCATCGTGGGGCATGATTTTTCCTTCGGGGCTGGCGCACGGGGTGACTTTTCCTATTTACAGCGTGCCGCCGCGCCATTGGGTCTGGCTGTGCGTCAGCTCCCGCCGTTGGAGGAGGGGACCGAGCGTATCAGCAGCACCCTGATTCGCTCGGAAGTAAATGGGGGAAACATGGATCGGGTCCGTCAGTTATTGGGCCGTCCCTATAGGCTTAGCGGGCCGGTGATTCAGGGACGTGGGCTAGGTCGGGGACTTGGCTTTCCCACCGCAAATGTGTCGCCGCCTGAAAACATGCTCCCGGCCTTCGGCATCTATGCGGCGCGGGTCTACTGGGATGATACGGAGGCCCTGGGTGCCGTCAATATTGGTTTGGCACCAACCTTGTCCCACGCGAGTCCAATGATTGAGGTTCATTTGCTGGACCAGGATGTATCGCTTGTCAATAAAACCCTACGGGTCGATTTGTATCACCGTCTCCGGGGCGAGAAGAAGTTTGCTGATATTCCGTCGTTGAAAGAAGCCATCGGAAAGG
Organism: Candidatus Hydrogenedentota bacterium; assembly: GCA_030432675.1. Taxonomy (GTDB): domain Bacteria; phylum Hydrogenedentota; class Hydrogenedentia; order Hydrogenedentales; family JAEUWI01; genus JAEUWI01. The sequence continues at coordinate 9,052 of JAUIMA010000106.1, forward strand.
ATATAGTTGATATTCGGCGCTATTTTGAGACGGCTACGTAGGCTTGCGGCAACTCGTTTGATCACCGATGGGCTCCGGTGTCACTGTGATAATAGCGGCGGTTTTTCCGAAAACCTCACCAGATCCCTGGGGCTCAACCGGGTTTAATGTAGCGGCGTTACTTCGAACCCAACACAGACGTTCGAGTACTCTTCGCAGGGCGCGTGCTGGCTGAATCCACCAATTTCACATCATAGAAAAACGATGTACATGTATTTACTCCGAAAAGCTTCACCGACTTCCTTCCGGGCATGGGCCGTGATAGTCACTCGCACTATCTCGGGCCCACTACCGCTCGGCTGCGCCCTGATGTTGTTGCTCAGTTCCTGCACGACCACCCACTACAAGGAAAGTGCGGATCGGGAGGTCTATGAGATCATCGACGAGAAGTCCGACGCCGTGGTAGGCATGACCGAGGACTTCAGCATCGAAACGCCTGACGAAGTGGACCGTCTCGAGGGGCTGCCCCGACTGGTAATAGACGAACCAGCTCTGGGTGATTCTGAAATTGTCGGAGCAGAGGCCGCCAGTCTCTCCCTCGAAAGTGCGCTCCAGCTGGCGGTTTCTAACAGTAGGACCTACCAGAATCGGAAAGAGAATCTCTATCTGGCGGCTCTTTCGCTCACCCTCGACCGACACCGTTACACGCCGATTTTCTCCGCCGGTGCCTCAGCGGATTATGGTCGGAGCACGTCCGACATTACCGTTCCCACCGATCTGAGCGGCGCTTTGGCTGCGGGCGGCGTGGTCATCAACGATCTGGAAGCACTGACGGGTACCACGGCAGACTTGCTTAATGCCTACGCCGCCGTGGTGGAGAGCGCGGGTGACATCGCGGGGCTTACGGGCACGCAAACGGAAATTGTGAGCGATCGCTCAGTGGCAGGCACCAGTCAGGTGGGTGTAGATTGGCTGTTCGAAGGAGGTGGGCGCATCGCCCTCAACCTGACCTCCAATTTCTTGCGCTATTTAGCAGGTGATACGGGCACCTTCAGCTCGTCCCTGCTGTCCGGCTCCCTCACCCAACCCTTGCTTCGGGGTGCAGGTTCCAAGGTGGCCGCCGAGCGTCTGACCCAGTCCGAGCGGGATGTCCTGTATTCACTGCGTGATTTCAGCCGCTTCCGGAAACAGTTCGCCGTCCAGGTGTGCGCTTCGTACTACGGTGTCCTCCAAGATTTGGACGCTGTGCGAAACAACTGGAACAGCTACCAGAATTTCAAGCGTAACGCCGAACGGGAAAGTGATTTTGCCGAGGAAGGGCGCAGCACGCTGGCCAGCGTTGGACGCCAGGAAGCGGCGGTACTCAATGCGGAAAACCGCTGGATCAACTCGGTAAGAAATTATCAAGAAGGCCTGGACGAGTTTAAGATTCTGTTGGGGCTCTCCACCGCGTCGGCTATCGTGTTAGACAATCATGAGTTGGACATGCTCCGTGAAGAAGGGCTCAAACATCCGTCCATTCCTATGGAAGATGCCGTTGAAGTAGCGTTCAATGCCCGGCTTGATCTCTATACCGTTCGCGACGAGTTTGATGATGCGGCTCGAATCGTTGATGTAGCCGCCAACTCGCTATTGCCCGATGTGGATCTGGTTGCCGGTGCCTCGGTGCGCACGGCGGGTGAAGACAATGCCCAACAACTCGATTTCCGCCGCACGAATTGGAATGCGGGCCTGGATGTGGATCTTCCCCTCGATCGTAAAGCGGAACGCAACGCCTACCGCCGTGCCCTCATCGCATATGAACGCGCCCAACGGGATCTCTCGCTCGCTGAGGACTCCATTTCACTTGATGTACGTAGCGCCTGGCGAAATCTGGAGTCGGCGCGTAGAAATTACCTGATCGCTCAAAAAAGTGTAGAATTGAACTTACGACGGGTCGAAGAGCAGGAACTACTGGCTGAATTGGGCCGGGGTTCTGCACTGGATCAAGTCGATGCCCAAAACAACCTCACCGAATCCCAAAACGGACTGACCGCTTCCCTCATCAGTCACACCCTGGCCCGACTCCAGTTCTGGCTTGACATGGGTATCCTGTATATCAAGGAAGACGGCCAATGGGAGGAGATTTCCAATGACTTCCAAACTGAATCCTGAACCAAGTGAGACCGCGAGAAAGCGCCCCAAACGTGGTCGCTACCTTTTCATCACTGCCGTATTGGTCGCGCTGGGCGGTTATTTCCTCTTTGGCGGGGATGATTCCGAGGGCGTAAACCGGGGCACGACGGTGCAGGCTACCCGGGGCACCTTAGAGATTACCGTGGTGGAAGGGGGAAGCGTCGAGGCGAAGGAATCTCAGGAACTCAAGAGCGAGGTCCAGGGACAGACCAAGATTCTTTCTATCGTGGAGGAAGGCTACACCGTCACCGCGCAGGATGTGGCAGAAGGCAAACTGTTGGTTGAGCTGGACTCCAAAGAATTGCTCGACCGATTGACCGAGCAGGAACTTCAGTATCAGAACGCCCTGGCCAGCTTTACCGAGGCCCGAGAGGAGCACGGTATTCAGATCAATCAAAATCAGAGTGACGTCAAGGCGGCAGAGCTGGAAAGCAAGTTTGCCTTAATGGACCTGAAGAAGTTTCTGGGCGAAGACGTGGCCGCCGAGATTGCGGCCCAGGTCGACGAAAACTTCTATGCCAGTCAGTCAGAGCAGGCGGCGGGGAGCGAAGAAGAGGTTTCACCGATTGCGGAGGGCGAAGATGCCCAGGCGGTGACCCGCGACCCGGAAACGGGCCGTATTCATATGGAAAGTGCCAGCGCCCGCGATGTCGAAGTTGATTTCAGCAAGTACCTGAATCGCGACAGTCTTGGAGATGGGGAAGCACGGCAGCAGTTGCTGAAGCTGGATAGCGACGTGGATCTCGCGCAAGAGGATGTCGGCCTCGCCGAATCCAAATTGGAAGGCACCCGGCGGCTATTCAAAAAAGACTTTGTCACCAAGATAGAGCTCGAAAACGATGAACTGGCACTGAAACGCAAGGCCATTAACAAAGAAAGCGCAGAGACCGACATCGATCTCTATGTGAAATATGAATTTCCCAAACAAGCGGAAAAACTCCTCTCGGATTACGAAGAGTCCCTCCGAAAACTGCAACGGGCGCGAAAGTTGGCCATTTCCAAGATGGCACAGGCCGAGGCCAAGCTGAACTCTGCTGAAGCCCGGTATGAGTTGCAAAGCCGCAAACGGGAAGAACTGAAGGAACAAATCGTTAAATGCGAAATTCGCGCTACCAAACCCGGCCTGGTGGTATACGGGGAAGGGAATCGCAGCTACTATCGAAACAATGACCGCATCGAAGAAGGTGCCACCATTCGCGAGCGTCAGGTCATCATCACCATCCCGGACACCACCCAAATGACCGTGGACGTCAAGGTGCACGAGTCTTATGTGAAGCGGGTCAACAAGGGCCAACGTGCGCGTGTCCGTGTCGATGCCTTCCCGGACATTATCCTCGAAGGCGAAGTGTTCAAGATTGGTGTCCTTCCTGATTCACAGAATCGGTGGATGAATCCCGATCTGAAAGTGTATTCCACGACGATTCTCATTGAGGGCCAGCATGAGTGGCTGAAGCCCGGCATGAGTGCGGAAGGGGAGATTATTATCGAGACGCTGACCGATGTGGTCATGGTGCCCCTCCAGGCTATCAGCCAGGAAAAAGGGGAAACCGTGGTCTATCTCGCAGATCGCGGCATGGAGCGACGCGTCGTGGAAACGGGCTCATTCAACACGAGTTTCATTGAAATAAAATCCGGCCTGGAAGGCGGTGAAACCGTCGCGCTCCGTGCGCCGTCCACTTCGGGTGGTCGCGCCGATGATAACCAGGATGCCGACGAAGATACCGCGTCAGAAGACACCTCGGGAGATGAGGCCGCCTGATGTCTGTTGCTGTAGCCAGTATTGTTCGCTTGGACCACGTGAAGAAAACCTACCAGATGGGTTCGGAGACGTTGGATGCCCTCGGAGGTGTGAATCTCGATATCCTCGAGGGGGAGTATGTTGCCATTATGGGGCCTTCCGGCTGTGGCAAATCGACCATGCTCAACATCCTGGGTTGTCTTGACCGGCCATCGTCAGGCCATTATATTCTGGGTGATGTCGATGTATCCCGTATGGAAGACGACGCCCTGTCAGATATTCGCGGCAGCAAGCTTGGGTTCATTTTTCAATCATACAATCTCATTCAGCAGCTCACGGTCATCGAAAACATCGAAGTGCCGCTCTACTACCAGGGAATCGCTGCGGAAGTAAGTCGGGAAATTGCGGTCGAAATGGCCACAAAAGTAGGACTTGGCCATCGCCTGGATCACAAGCCCTTCGAACTCTCCGGGGGACAGCAGCAGCGCGTGGGTATTGCCCGGGCACTCGTCAATGACCCCATCGTATTGCTGGCCGATGAACCGACGGGCAACTTGGATTCCCGCTCGGGAGCCGAAATCCTGGAACGCTCCGAAGTGGTGAGCCTGGACGAAGGTCGGCCGGCCACGGTGCGCACCGCCGGCGGCACCGTTACGGCGGATCATGTCATCCTGGCCTGCAACGGATACCTCGGCGGACTGAACCCCAAAGTCGCTGCCCGGGTGATGCCGATCAACAATTTCATTGCCGCGACCGAGCCGCTGGGTTCAGACGCGGACAAGGTGCTGTCGCGCGATGTCGCCATCGCCGACAGCCGGTTCGTCATCAACTACTTCCGGCTCAGCGCGGACAAGCGGTTGCTGTTCGGCGGCGGCGAAACCTATGGCTACCGCTTCCCCGCCGACATCGCCGCA
>JAUIMA010000107.1 GCA_030432675.1 Candidatus Hydrogenedentota bacterium
CGGGACACCCCCCCGCTGGAAACGAATCCTCAGTTTCCCGCAACCCTGGACCTTCGGAGGAATGCCACGCGGTGATGCAGTCTCAGCAAATGTCGGGTAATGAGCAATCGTGGACAGGCTATGCACCGATCGACGGTGTCTATGACGAAATGAAGGCCGCGGACGGCACGATACGCCCCCCCTGGGAATCCAGTGTCGGTGCCTTGGAAGGGCTGGGTGCCGCCGAACTCCAGAGCCGTTGGGAACAGGGCGAACGCGAAATCGCCAAGAACGGTATCAGCTACAATCCCCACGATCAGGAGCAGGGCCTTTCGCGCCCGTGGGCTTTAGATCCCATCCCGTTGGTCCTTGATGAGGATGAGTGGAAGCGGATACGGGCAGGCATTCGTCAGCGGGCCGCGCTCTATGAATTGGTCTTGCAGGATATCTATGGCCCGCAAAAGTTGCTCAAGGACAAAATTCTGCCGCCCGATGTGCTCTTTGCCCACCCCCGATACTACCCCGCCTACCATCGGAGCCAACCCGCCGACGCGACCCGACTCCAACTTTACGCGGCCGACCTCGCCCGCTCCCCCAATGGGCGATGGTGGGTCACTGAGAACCGTACCCACGCCCCATTCGGCCTGGGCTATGTGCTCGAAAACCGGGTCATGTCGGCCCGCTTCTTTCCCAAAATTATGCGCGATGCCCACATTCATCGGGTAGCGCCCTTCTTCGCCGCGCTCCGGGAATCTCTGACGGAGCTATCCCCCGGGAATCGGGAAAATCCCCGTACCGTCCTTTGGTCTATGGGGCCCATGAGCCCCACCTATTTCGAAGATGCCTATCTCGCCCGGTATCTCGGCTATACCCTCGCCGAAGGAGCGGACCTGGCGGTTCGGGGAAATCGGGTCATGCTGAAGACCTTGGGCGGATTGCTGCCCGTGGATGTGCTTTTTCGACGGCTCGACGACCACGATTGTGATTCGGTGGAGCTTCGGTCGGACTCGCCCTACAGCATTCCGGGCCTCCTGGAGGTCATGCGGTCGGGGGGGGTGGGTGTTTCCAACGGACTGGGCAGTTCCTTGCTGGAAGCACCGATAATCCGCGCGTTCGAACCCGTCCTGTCCCGGCTGCTACTGGGAGAAGAGCTGATTCTTCCCACCGTGGCCACTTGGTGGTGCGGGGATGCCAAGGCGTTGACCTATGTGCTGGAACACCTGGACGAACTTCTGGTGACCACCGCCTTTGAAGGCATCGATACGGCCGGAATACGCCCCGCCCAGTTAAAACAGGTCGAAAAAGATGCCCTGATTGCGCGCATCAAGGAAAACCCCGAAAAATTTGTGGCCCAGGAGACGGTGGCGCGCTCCAGCACACCCGTCTGGGAAAAATCCGGTCCTGTCCCCTGGCGTCTCGCTTTGCGAAGTTATGCCGTAAAGAGTAAAGACGACTACTGCGTGCTACACGGCGGACTGGCCCGGGTGTCTCCCGATCCCCTTCGCCTCGACGAGGCGATGACCAGCGGTGATCGAAGCCAGGATGTTTGGATTCGCACATCCGGCACGGTGGAAGAAACGACCTTGCTACAGCCGCCCGGCGCGACCATCGAACTGAAACGAAGTGGACGGGATTTGCCAAGCCGGGTCTGCGACAATCTGTTTTGGCTGGGCCGTAAGGTGGAACGCATCGAGAGTGCGGTGCGGCTCCATCGCCTCGCCACCCGGGCCTCCACCAGCGAGTATGACGCGGAATTGCTGACCCGTTTTCTCTCTCGCGCGCTGAATAGTCGGGATGCGGTCCCGGGCGATGCAATCGCGGAAGACAGTCCCGTATCCCTTTCGGAGTTGCAAACCCGACTGGAAGGCAGTCTGCTCGATCCGTCGAATACCAGCAGCCTGCCCAACATGGTAGCCGATGCTATGCGACTGACCTATACCGTGCGCGACCGCATCGCCGTGGAAATGTGGCGGTCGGTGCAGCGCATCAGTCAGGAAAGCACGCACCTGAAGAACAACTGGGGGCGGGGCGATACGGTGCGGCTGGGACATCTCGACACCTTGCTTTCCGGCTTGAATGGCTTTTCCGGACTCGCCGCAGAAAGCATGACGCGGGCGGACGGGTGGCGTTTTCTCGACCTGGGACGCCGGATTGAACGTGCGCTGCAGGGGTGCCAGTTACTCAATGCCACACTGGCGAAGCCCGGTGACGATGAGTCGGTGAGCCTGGAGCTGTTGCTGGAAATAGCCGACAGTATCATGACCTACCGGAATCGATATCTGGCGACGCTGCAGCCCGCTCCCGTGTTGGACCTCTTACTCACCGACGAGACAAATCCGCGCTCCATCGGCTTTCAATTGAACTGCATCATGGAGCACATTGCCCAATTACCCGCAGATGAAAACAGGGCGTTACGAAGCGTGGACAGTCGCATTGCGCTGTCGATGCAGAGCACCCTCCGTCTGGCCCAGGTCTATGAGCTGGCCGAGGTCAATCGCAATGGAAGTCGGGAGAAGCTCCACCGTATGTTGGCCAAAACAGGGCGCCAATTGCTCGACTTGTCCGATGCTATATCCGGGCAATACCTGGTACACGCCGGCCTTCCCCGGCACTTCGGGAGCGTTTAGCAAACCATGACACACTATAAAATTGTGCATACGACCACCTACAACTACTCAAGTCCGGTCAGTGTGTGTCACAACCTGCTTATTTTGACCCCGAGAGAGAGCGAGCGACTCCATTGTCCGAGCCATCGCCTGGTCATTCGCCCGACCCCGGTCAGCACAGAGCGCCGGACGGACTTTTTCGGGAACTACGTGCACGCCTTTGCCATTGAAGAACATCATCGGAGTCTAACCGTCACCTCCACCAGCCGCGTCGAGATTAAGGAAAAGGCCACACTCCAGAGCGGTGACATTCCGAGTTGGGAGGACGTGCGAAACGGGACCCGCCAGCAGCATGACCCCCAGTGGTTGGCCTGCGCTCCCTTTCGCTTTGATTCACCGCGCATTGTGGTCAGCGCGGACTTCGCGGCCTACGCCGCCCCCTGCTTCGCACCCGAGCAGCCTATTGTGGACAGCGTGATGAAGTTGACGACCAAAATTCACAGCGAATTTGCCTATGACACGCGCGCCACAAACGTAAAGACCGCTACCGAAGAAGTCTTTGGTCTGCGCCGGGGCGTCTGTCAGGATTTCGCTCACGTGCAGCTCGCCTGCCTGCGCTCCCTGGGCATACCCTGCCGCTACGTCAGTGGCTATCTCCGCACCATTCCGCCCGAGGGTCAGGTCAAGATGGTGGGCGCCGACGAATCCCACGCGTGGGTGGCGGCGTACTGTGGCGAAGCCCTGGGGTGGGTAGAATTTGACCCCACGAATGACTGTGTTTGTGGCACCGATCACATTCCCATCGCCTGGGGCAGAGACTACAGTGATGTGGTGCCGTTCCGGGGTGCCTTCATCGGTGGCGGCAAGCACACCCTGAGTGTTTCGGTTGATGTGCGCGAACACCCACCTCGGTCAATTTGATTGCCGATAGACGGGTGGGATAGAGTGATATTACGGTTAAGCCATAACGCAGTGGATGGTAACTATGAGCTGGACGGACTACCTGACGAACGGTTTCTATGACGAGCTTTTCGAGGCAGATGGCGTCCCCCGCCCCTCTGCCAAGCCCTTACTGGAGCGTATCCAGTCACTGAATGAGCGTGAAATCGCGCGCCGTCAGAAGGCTGCCGAAGGGGCCCTGCGGGAAGCCGGGATTACTTTTACGGTCTACGGCGAGCGCAAGGGCACAGAGCGCATCTTTCCCTTTGATATCATCCCCCGCATTGTGGAGGCGGATGACTGGGAAATCATCGAATCAGGTCTGAAGCAGCGCATCGAAGCGCTCAATCTCTTTATCGATGATATCTACCACGATCAGAAGATCCTCAAAGACGGCATCATCCCCCCCGAACTCGTCCTGAACGGTGGCACCTTCCGCCCGGAATGTGTGGGCCTCAATCCCCCGCGCGGTATTTGGTGTCACATTACGGGCACGGACCTGATTCGCCACTCCGATGGGCAGGTATACGTCCTGGAAGACAATCTTCGTTGTCCGTCGGGTGTATCTTATGTGCTCGAAAACCGGCAGATACTGAAGCGTACGTTTCCCTTCGTGTTCGGCGCTCTGCCCATCCGACCGGTGGACGACTATCCCAATTTGTTACAAGACATGCTCATCGGCCTGGCACCCGCCAATGTGGCCCGCCCGACGACGGTCATCCTGAGCCCCGGCATCTACAACTCGGCCTATTTCGAGCACTCCTTCCTGTCCAAACAGATGGGTATCGAATTGGTCGAGGGCAGCGATCTGGTTATCGAAGATGGCTTTGTCCACATGCGCACCACCACGGGACTGAAGCGGGTCGACGTGATCTATCGCCGTATCGACGATGATTTTCTCGACCCCAAGTGCTTCCGCGAGGACTCGGTGCTCGGTGTACCCGGGCTGATGGAAGTCTATCGTAATGGCCACGTAGCCCTGGCCAACGCGCCGGGCACGGGGGTGGCCGATGACAAGGCAATCTACGCCTACGTGCCGGAAATCATCCAATACTATTTGAAACAGGATCCTATCCTGCCAAACGTCCCGACGTACATTTGTGATCGACCAGACGAGTGTCAGTATGTGCTGGAGAATCTGGAGACCATGGTGGTTAAGGCCGTCAACGAATCGGGCGGCTACGGCATGCTCGTCGGCCCGGCATCCACCGCAGCGGAACGGGAGGAGTTTGCCGAGAAAATTAAGGCCCGGCCCCGAAATTATATTGGGCAGCCCACCATGGCCCTCTCGCGGGTACCCACGCTTATTAATGGGGAACTAAAAGGGCGGCATGTCGATCTACGCCCCTATGTGCTCTATGGCGAGTCCATCCAGGTTATTCCCGGCGGGCTGACGCGCGTCGCGCTGAAAGAGGGCTCGCTGGTCGTCAATTCTTCTCAGGGCGGCGGAAGTAAAGACACGTGGGTGTTGAAATCGAATGGTGCTTAAGATGATGGACCTTGTCATGAACCGCATTGCGCAGGGGAATCGGTCAGCATGTTAAGCCGAGTCGCCAAGAATCTGTATTGGATGAGCCGAAATATCGAACGGGCCGACAACATTGCCCGTTTCGTCGATGTGAATCTCCACCTCCTCATGGACCTGCCGGTGGAAGAAGCAAATCAGTGGGAGTCCCTCATTGCCGTTACCGGTGACAAGGAACTCTTTGATGCGCGCTACGACCGGGCGACCAGCGAGAATGTTATCGAGTTTCTCACCTTCGATCTGGAATACCCCAACTCCCTCTATCGCTGCCTCCACAATGCCCGGGAGAATGCACGCACGGTGCGAGAGGGGATATCTTCCGAATTGTGGCGTCGGATCAATGAGTTGTATCTTGACCTGGGATCGCCCGGAGTCAAGCGCCGGGCAATCGCCGAGCCGAATCGCTTCTACAACAGCATCAAGGACAGCTGCACTCTCTTTCAGGGCCTGAGTGAAGCGACCATGACCCACGGCGAAGCCTGGCAGTTTATGCGGCTGGGTCAGGCCATTGAACGGGCCGATAAGACGTCGCGCATTTTGGATGTGAAGTACTTCATCCTCCTTCCCGATGCCAACTATGTCAACACCCCCTATGACAACATCCAGTGGGCCGCCGTCCTGAAATCGGTGAGTGCCCTGGAGATGTTTCGCCTGGAATATCGCCGTATCGCCCCCAAATCGGTGGCCGAGTTTCTCGTGCTCAACCCCGACTTCCCCCGGGCCATTCGCTTTTGTGTCGCCCGGGCCGAGCGCTGCCTCCACGAGATTTCCGGGTCCGAAATGGGCAATTACGCCAATCCGGCCGAGCGCTGCCTGGGACGCCTCTCCTCGGAACTTTCCTACACCGATATCGAGGAGATCCTCCACCAGGGGCTCCACGAATACATCGACGGCCTCCAGGCCCAATTTAACACGGCCGGTGCCGCTATCGGGGAAACCTTCTTTGGAAACCGCCCGCGCTAATCGGGAGCCACGCCGCGCCATCCCACCTTGCGGGTCCGGATAAGCCAACGGGGGCATCAGCGTGCGCAGGAAGCGCTTTCTTTGTTAAACTACCCCCCTTTGTTCGGAACCCAACCTGAGGCGCTATCGGCAAGTTTCGCACCGATAGGCCCGCATCCTGTGGAGGAGCTGACTGCCATGGCAGCAATCGAATGGGCAGAAGCCAAGACGTACACCGAAATTCTCTATCACAAGGCCGAAGGCATTGCCAAAATCACGATCAACCGGCCCCACGTGCGCAATGCGTTTACCCCCACAACCAATGACGAAATCAGCGATGCTCTCCGAGACGCCCGCTTCGACCCGGAAATCGGCTCCATCATCCTCTGCGGGCAGGGCAAAGAGGCCTTCTGCTCCGGCGGAGACCAGAAGGTGCGTGGTGATTCGGGCTATGTGGATGGCGGCACCGGTGCCCATCGCCTGAACGTGTTGGATCTCCACCGTCAGATCCGCACCCTGCCCAAGCCGGTCATCGCCATGGTCGCCGGCTACGCCATTGGCGGCGGCAACATCCTCGCCATGGTCTGTGACCTCACAATTGCGGCGGACAACGCCATCTTTGGTCAGACGGGTCCCAAGGTCGGCTCCTTTGATGCGGGCTATGGCTCCGCCCACCTGGCCCGTATGGTCGGACAGAAAAAAGCCCGGGAAATCTGGTTTCTCTGTCGGCAATACAATGCCCAACAGGCCCTCGATATGGGTCTTTGCAACACGGTGGTGCCCTATGCGCAACTGGAAGAAGAGACGGTGCAGTGGTGCCGTGAGATTAACGCCAACTCCCCCACGGCTATCCGTTGCCTGAAGGCCGCCCTCAACGCCGATGAAGATGGCCAGGCGGGCCTCATGGAACTGGCGGGCAACGCCACGTCCCTGTTCTATCAATCGGAAGAGGGTCAGGAAGGCCGCAACGCCTTTAATGAGAAGCGCAAGCCGGACTTTTCGAAGTACCCGCGCAATCCGTAGGGCGATAACGCCCCAGGAGATGCTTTATTCGGATTTCCTGGTGCTCAATAGAACATTACGCATCAGGAAACGGACCCTGTGCCACGCGATGCCGAGTACAACGAGGTTTCGAGTGCGTGGAGGGAAGGAAACGTTTTCTTTGCCAGAACATCGAGCGATGGCGTCCAACGACACCGTGACAAATGGACGCTCGAATCAAATCGTCTGCTGGGGCATTAGACCCATACCGCTCCATGCACACGAAACCTCGCGTAGCTCGCCATCGCGTGGCACCTGAATATACAACCACGGCCATTGTTGGCGATGAATTACACCGATGAAACCACGGCACAACTGCTGTAGTTTGAAAGAACTGATACTGTGCACCCCCTGAAAATATGGCTGCTCGCTTCGCGGCCCAAGACCCTGGCCGCCGGGCTCACGCCGGTACTCATCGGCACTGCCATGGCCGCTGCGGCTGATGCCTTTCATGGGGCATCGGCGGTGGCGGCGGCCTTGGGTGCACTTCTCATACAAATCGGCACCAATTTCGCCAATGACTACTTCGACTTCGTCAAAGGCACCGACACGGAAGAGCGGATAGGCCCGAAACGGGCGACCCAGGCGGGACTGGTGTCGCCGAAAACCATGCTGGTGGCAACCATCCTGGTCTTTGGCCTGTCCTTTCTGCCCGGTGCCTATCTGATCTACCGGGGCGGCTGGCCCTTTCTGGCCATCGGTATCGTTTCGGTCATCTGCGGCGTGCTCTACACGGGAGGGCCCTGGCCCCTGGGCTACCTCGGGCTGGGCGACCTCTTCGTGCTGATCTTCTTCGGCCCGGTCGCCGTGGCGGGCACCTACTATGTCCAGGCCCTCACGTTAACCCCGAATGTGCTGATCGCCGGACTCATCCCCGGTCTCTTTTCAACCGCCATCTTGACGGTGAACAATCTCCGGGATGCCGACACGGATGTGCGCACGGGCAAAAAGACCCTGGCGGTTCGCTTGGGAAAGACCTTCGCCCGCTGGGAATATGTCGTGTGTCTTGTCGTGCCCGGCATTGTGCTGCCCCTCTATCTCTGTGTCCAGACCGGAGGACACTGGTTTTCTCTGGCGGCCCTCGCGACCATGGCCCTGGCCATCCCCCTGATTAAGAATGTTTTTTGCTCCGAGGATGGCACGGTGTTAAACGACACCCTGGCGGGCACGGGCAAGTTACTGCTGCTGTTCAGCATCGTCTTTTCCATCGGGTGGCTCTGGTGAAAATCCACACGGCAGCTATTTATCAATACACGCTGCCACTGGAATGCCCTATCCCCTTGCGGCAGGGTCCCCTGACGACCCGTGACGGCCTGCTCCTGCGGCTGGAAGACCCGTCGGGACATTTCGCCTGGGGGGAGGCCGCACCCCTCCCCGGTTTCAGCCGCGAAGATCTGGCACAGTGCCGACGGACCCTCATCGATGCTGCGACGGCGCTCGTGGACCGGGACGACTCCCCGGACGACGGTGCCCTCGCTGAGCTCTCCGCCTTTCGCTCCAATGGGGCCCACAGCGCCGCCTATTTCGCGGTGGAATCTGCGTGGCGCAACCTCGTGGCCCTGACCCAAGACGCTATGCCCTGGTCACGGCACCGCAGCCCTGGTCAAGACACCTTGCATCTCAATGCCCTCTTGGCGGGCGAAGTGGACGACATCGCATCCCAGGCCCAACGGGCCAAGGCGGAGGGCTTTCGTGCCGTGAAGCTCAAGGTTGGTCGGGAGCGTATGGCCGATGACCTGCGCCTCGTAGAGATGGTTCGGGACCTCATCGGGCCCGACACGGCGCTCCGACTCGATGCGAATCAGGCGTGGTCGCTGGAGGATGCGGTGCTGTTTGGAAAGGCCGCCCGCAAGTTCAATATCGCCTATATTGAGGAACCCTGCCAGGCCCCCTTCGATCTGCCCAGTTTTCATGCCACAACCGGTGTGGACTATGCCGTGGACGAGTCCATCCAATCGCTCCACGACTTGGTGCAACGTAAAGCGGCCCGGCCCGGCGAGGGCGTCTTTCGTGATTTGCCGGTCGTGCCGGTGGTACAGGGTGCGAAAGCTATCATTTGGAAACCGACCCTGGTGCATACCCCCGATTTAGGCCAGCTGCTCTTTGAAGAAATAGACGCCGGTCAGGCACGCTCGCTCGTGCTCAGTGCATCCTTCGAAACGGGGGTGGGCATTGCCGCCCTGGCCGGTTACGCGGCCCGTTTCGCCACTCCCGATACGCCGGTCGGACTGGACACCTACCGTTGGATAACACCCGACGTCTTGAAAGAGCGTCTCCCCATGGCGGGGGGAAGCATCCATCTCCCGGCGATCTTCGCTGCCGGGCAACAGGTAGACACGGACCGTCTCACGAAAGTCTGGCCCTTATAGCGACGCCAGACATTGTTTTTTGCGCCGCTCCGCTTGCCATAATAACGTCGTAGTTCAACCCGGAAAGGCCACGTGCACCCCCCTATGAATTGTCCCGTATTTGATTGGGCCCAACGTGAACCCGAGCGCCTGGCCCTGAAGACCCCCGAGGGACTGTACACCTATGGCGAATGGAACCGGGAAATCGAGCACATAGTCCGTGCCCTCGCCCAACGGGGCGTCGAAGCAGGCCAGCAAGTGGCCCTGTGTGGTGTCGCCCACCGGGACTATTTGAACACCCTGCTCGCCCTCTTTCGCCTGGGCGCGGTGGCCTGCCCCATCAATGCCGCCTTCCCCGCCACCTACCGTGATGAACGCCTGGCGCAGTTGGAAAGCACCCTCTTGATTGCCGATGAAGCGTGGGGAGAATCCATACCCACGGCGATTACGTTTGCCGCGCTTGCGGACGGGGAAAGCTCGGCGGACATGGAGCCGGCCGCGTCAGGCTGGCAGCTTGCGGATGCGGCCGCCATCATTTTCACATCGGGCAGCACAGGTACACCCAAAGCGGCCGTACTTTCCCTGGGCAACCTATACCACAACGCGCGCCTCTCCAACGAGAATATCCGACTCGCGTCCGGAGATAACTGGCTCCTCTCCCTCCCCCTCCACCACGTGGCCGGTCTCGGTATCCTCTTCCGCTCGCTTATTGCCGGCACCACCATCACCATTCCTGCGGAGCAGGCCACCTTGGAGGAATCCGTCGCCCGCTCTGGTGTCACCCACTATTCACTCGTCGCACGGCAGCTCGCCCGCCTCCTGGACCATCCCGATAGTCAAACCCTTCTTTCCGGGGTGAAGGCCATCTTGCTCGGCGGGAGCGCCATTCCGCCGGGACTTCTCGAGCGCGCCCATGCACAGGGCCTCCCCCTCTTCACCAGCTACGGGATGACCGAAATGGCCACCCAGGCCACCACCACCCCGGCGGGTGCGGACCGCCAAACACTCGTCTCGTCGGGCCGACCGCCGCTGGAAGGAGCCCTGCGCATAAGTCCCGACGGCATCATCGAGGTGAACGGCCCCTGTCGGTTCCTTGGGTATTGGAGCGCCGGAAAGATCGACCGTCCCTTCGACTCGGAGGGTTGGTTCACTACCGGTGATCGGGGGTACATCGACGACGAGGGTATGCTTCACGTCACGGGAAGGATAGACAACATGTTCATCGCCGGGGGCGAGAATGTGCAACCCGAACGTATCGAGGCGGCGCTGTGCACCCTTCCGGGCGTCCGGCAGGCCGTCGTGGTGCCCATCCCCCATGAGAGCTTTGGTGCCACGCCCGTGGCCTTTCTTGAGGGAACGGAGGTGGATGACGAGTCATGCCGCAGCCAACTTGAATGCTTGCTACCCCGCCACGAAATTCCCGGCCATTTCCTCCCGTGGCCCGATGGGTTCGCAGGCGGTGGAATGAAAATTGATCGGGCCGCCTTTCAAAGCGAAGCCCTCCGTGTATTGTCGGGACACGAATCCCGCAGCACACGCCATCGGTAGACATTTATTGAATCATTCTGCCCAATTTATGGGCAACCATTGCCATTCAATGAGGCCAGGTGTTGCGAAGTGAAGTCATCCCTGTTTTTTGCTGTTCCCGTTATGAATAGGTGACATAAAAGAAATTTATTCCAGGCTTTATGGCTTTTCGCTCTTGACAGTCTTTCCATCTTGCCGTAGGCTGCTATCGATGGCAGTTGTTTGAGGTCGTAAGGCAGTACCACCTCGCCTGGGAGTCACCCGATACCCCCCGTTGGTTATCGGGTTGTGGGCACAAGATTCCGGTAGCGCAACGGAATCGGGAGGGGTATCCCCATCTCCGCTGATCACGGAGGCCTTAGCGCGGCAGCTGCCACGGGCTAGAGGAAGGCAGTTCGTAAAAGAGGGAGGACATGTACACACCCCACGCGCAGTAGTTCCATGGTCTCGTGCGGCCTTGGAGCGGATTCAATGAAGCAACTTCGAATGATTCCAACGAAGAAGGAATTTCTGCAATGGGTAAATTGAGTGCAGTCGCGGCGACGATGTTACTTTCAGGAGCCACGGCCTTTGCGGCACCGGTCATTCATGATGTCGCCACGGTAAATGGACACGACGGCTATCTGACCGCCTGGGAAACCAGCGGCCCGGTGGACAAAGTGCTGATGCTGGTCACGGGATTCGACACGGACAATGATGATCATCCGGTCGATGACCTCTACACGGATTTCCAACCGCTAATCGATGAGATTGGCCCTCTCGGTTGGGATATCATCATCTTCGATTATGTAGATGGCAGCACCTATCTCGAAGACAACGCGGATAATCTGGCGCGCTTCATCGAGTACCTGGACACCCAGGCGGTGCCGGATTATCACCTTGCCATTGTGGGGGGATCGATGGGCGGCATTGTAGCCCGCACGATGTTTGTGCAGGAAAACAGTGCCATGGGTGCCGAGACCTTCGTGACAGTAGACTCCCCCCACTGGGGCGTCTATCTGAGTCCCTGGGTGGAGGATCTGGCGGAGCTGGCCATTGACTATCCGGCAGCCCACCAGATGCACAACGGTGACCCGGCCTATAACAGCCACTATGGCTGGCTACGAAGCGTGGAGACGAACGGCACCTTCTTGCCCAACGTCATCGATCCCATGGCGACCCTGGCCATCGCCTTAAGCAATGGGGAAAGCTCGTGGAAACTCTATTGGGATGATGCCCTGATTCACACCAAGTATCACCCGGTGTGTTCCTATGTCATCAGCAATCCCTTCGAGTCCGACTACATGCCCTATCACTCCACGATTTACATGGATAACATTTCCACGTCGCGGAGCCTGCGCTGGGGCTACACGAAGTACTGGTACAACAACACGAGTACTTCCTATTTCGACCAGAAACAGGCCAACCCCAAGACGGAACACAGCGCCCCTGCCTTTGCGGTGGAACAGGCGGTGAATTTCGTCCTGGCGAATGGTCCGTGATAGCGGACTGAAATAACCCATCTGAAACCCGGTCGGGCGGAAGTACCTGGAGTGCTTCCGCCCGACTTCACAGGGACGTTCTGCCGCATGTCGCGGACCAAAAAAACGACGAGCGGATGCGCGGGCATTGCAAGATCAGCCGGACGCCCGACCCGGGTCTTTTCCCATGGCCTGAGGCCCCCTTGCTCCATGCACTCGAAACCTCGCGGAGCTCGGCATCGCGTGGCACGGGGAGTTCGAGTACATGGAAACCGAAACCCACGGGGTGGCCCCCCCCTGCAGCGACACCCCGTCGCCGCGCTTCAACCATGACCACGTCAGCCGGACGCCCGACCCGGATCTTTCCCCATGGCCTGACGCCCCCTTGCTCCATGCACACGAAACCTCGCGGAGCTCGGCATCGCGTGGCACGGGGAGTTCGAGTACCTGAAAACTTAAACCCACGGGGTGGAAAACTACATACCCCTGCAGCGACAACGCATCGTCGAGGTGCATCCGCCGGGACGGGAACGCGCATTCACGAATCCTGCGTCCAACCCGATCTAATGGGATAGCACCAAGCACCTGCTGGGCAACCAAGTTTCCCAGCGCGATACCGCCCCTCAATAAAAAAGCGCGGTCCAATTCACCAATCGGCGAATTTGACCGCGCAGGGTATCTGTATTGCGCTACAGCTTCAGGTCAATAAAGCGCCAGAAATTTCCACCGAGCAATTGCTCCGCGTCGCGTTTGATTTCAGCGTCGGTGATGGTCCAACCGGACTCGACGAGGTCGGCGTATTTATGGCGCAAGACTTTGGCAATGATCTGGCGCGAATGGGCCCATTTGTAGATCACTTGATCGAGTACCCGGGCATCGGAGTGTTGGGGAATGATGGATGGCCCCAGCAGCTCCAGGCGCATCTCGGTCATTTCCTGGATAATACTGGGGTTGTTCAGGAACCACCAGCAGCCGAAGATGAGCAGGTTGCGAAACTTCCGCGCCGTTACGCACAGGGTGTGCTGGTCTTCCCGGGACAGGGTCGTGACCATGAATTTGTTCTGCGGGTATTTGGCACACAGGTATTCCACGGGGAGCAGGCTCGACTGCCCCACACTATCTCCGGCAAGACGAAGCAGGGGATTAATCTGACGGGTCACGCCGATCATCATGGCGAAAGGGATGTTAAACTCCCGGGCCACGGGCAGGATACACTCCTCGATGAGGGTCGCGCGCGCCGACTCTTCGGGCAGGGAAAAATCGGGGGGCAGCGAGACCGCCATGTAGAGAGCCTTAAAGCGCTTTACCCAATCGGTGAGAAAGCGACGCACCTCGGCGCGGGACTTCTTGTTGAGGGTCGGCTCCACCTCATAATTACGGCCCTGCAGCATGTTGCAGGTGCTCTCCCAGGAATTCAGGAGGGGATCGATGCGCAGCACCCCGTGAAAACGATCGTCGGTCTGATAGTCCCCTTCCCACACAGGCTGT
>JAUIMA010000689.1 GCA_030432675.1 Candidatus Hydrogenedentota bacterium
GCGACCGCCGGTCGGGTTCGGGTGCCTTGAGCCTCATCGAATGGGTGTTTTGGGGAGTGACGGTGCGGTGGCCTTTGTTGCCGTAGTCTTGGGGGTGGGAAACAGAGGGATAGGCATTCCTGCCTGTCATAAAGCCCACGCACCTCCATCACCGGCACTTCGAATCGGGGGGGTGACTTCGTTAAACGATGTGGGACCTGCTCGCTAAGAAGAAGAGCCTGGTCGTGCCACCCCGACTCATTTTGCAGTAGCCACGCCCCGAACGCCACGAGACAAAAAGGCTACCGCACCGTCACCCTATGAGCACCTGTAGGACGAGGCTCAACGCACCCGAACCCGCCCGGCGGTCGGTTGGGATCGGGTGACACCTCCAATCGCATCCCCGGCGCATTCGTCACGCAAGCACGCCCTTAACATGGGCGGCATCCCGTTCCAGCACGGCGATTTTATCCGCCGTTGTCGCGAAGTTTTCCAACGACTCATTTTCAATACAGAGATCGCCCGCGTATCCCGCCTGCCGCAACAGCCCCACCACCACGGCATGGTCAATGTCGCCGTCTTCCAAGGCAGACACGTAACGCATGTATTCGTAGCCACTATCCCGGGTCGTTTCCCGCATGGCCTCGGGGTAATTAATGTTCTTCAGGTGGGTGTGCTTGGCGTAGGGTACGAGGATTTTCAAGATGCCGTAGACTTCCGATAGCGGATAGCCCCGCCAATAAAAATTCCCCGTGTCCAACGTCACGCCAATACGCTCCGAATCGATGTCCTGAATGATGTTGAGCAGGAAGGCGAGGTTGTTCCCCTGAAAACCATGGTTTTCCATACCGAGGGCCACGGGAATGCCCGGTGTGCGCCCGATGACCTCGCCG
The DNA here is from genome assembly GCA_030432675.1 of Candidatus Hydrogenedentota bacterium. Taxonomy (GTDB): domain Bacteria; phylum Hydrogenedentota; class Hydrogenedentia; order Hydrogenedentales; family JAEUWI01; genus JAEUWI01. Next base: position 873 of record JAUIMA010000689.1, read on the forward strand.
AGATCGCGGACAAAGACGTCCACCCGGTAGCCGAAGGAGTGGCATTGCTCCTCCGTCATGGCCGTGTCCACCCGCACGTTGTCCGCACCCAGGTCGGCCGCGATTTCCACCGCACGGGCCATCCACGCCACGTTACTCTCGGGGTCGGCTGCGCTGAAGTCGCACATCGTTAAGAGACCCGCCACCCGGATATTGTTTTCGGCGAGCACGGTGCCATAATCCCGGCGCGCGGAGTCAGTGCCCAGGTCAACCCGCTCGCCCCCGTCCAGACCCACGACCCGCAGGTCCCGGTCAATTTCTAACTCGATGGCGTCCAAGCCCAGATGACGGAGGCCTGCCAGGGGGCTTTCAAAAACACCCAGCATGTCATCGCGAACGGAAGGGTACATCTCATCGGTCTCCACGAAGGCGCTTCAGGAACGGGTGGCCAGCACCAGGTAATATTCGGTGAGCCACGATCCGAGTTGTTCATCACTCAAGGGGCCGGCCTTCACATCCCCGTGGTGAATATAGCCCTCGGCATCACGGGGGAGCGTAGCGGGGTCGTCACCCACGAGACTCGCGAAACGCACGTTGGTAAAACCCAATCGTTGCAAGAGCCACCGCACTTCGTGGGCTGTGTAAAAGCGGAGATTTTTGCGATCCATCACGCCGCTTTCCCCATAGGCCCACCGCCCCTCGCTCAACATGAAGACTGTCTTGTGGTATTGCAGGTTGGGCACCGTGATCAGCACCAGCCCTTCGTGGCTGAGGCATTTCACCAGCGGTTTCAAAAAGGCCTCCGGATTGCGCAACCGTTCCAGCACGTGGGTAAGCAGCAAGCAATCGAAGGCGCTGTCTTCAAAGTCCAGGGGCGTAAAGTCGAGGGGGCCGTGGATAAGCCGGTCGTACCCTTCGTCACCCTCGGGCGTGCCGGCCGAGGCATCGACCAGTCCGACCGCCTCGGCGATTCCGTGGCGTTTGAGCGTGGCTCCCCGTTGGGCCAGGGAACCGGTGCAATCGAGGACCCGCTGGGCCGACGGCGGCAGATAGGTCAGCAACGTGTCCAGTGAAAGGCGGGCGTCGCGTTCCGGTTGATGACAGACCGTATCGGGCGCGCTGTGCGATGACATAAGGGCTCCTGATGGAAAGTTAAAAGGACCTCGGGTCCCCATGAGAAGACGATAGTTCGGGGTGATGAACCATAGCATAGGGAATCGGGGCCGTGAAGACAAACCGCAGGGGCTTGGCCGGCCTGGGTGCTATCCGCACCGCCTGGACGATACCGGAGGGCGTGTACCGCGTTGCATCGCCCACCGCCCTTTGCTACAGTACCCATCGGCGTCGGCGGTGCAGTTGATACACTTGCTTAGAATCCTTGACCATCCCGCAGCGGTGTGGTCTAATTATACTTACTGGTCGTTAAAAGAATTCCACCCGCGGAAGACTACCCTCAGGAGGCATTATCGCGTATGTCGGAAGTAGCTGCATTTTTTGATCAAGTGCCCGAAAAAGTCAACAAAGACAAAATTCAGGGCATGGATTGTATCTATCAGTTTGATATCACCGGTGACGGCGGTGGGCAGTGGTACATCGTTATCGCCAATGGCGATGCCACCGTCCACGAAGGCACGTCGGAGAATCCCAGCATCACGATTACGATGGAAGCGTCCAACTTCATCAATCTGTTGCAGGGAA
>JAUIMA010000108.1 GCA_030432675.1 Candidatus Hydrogenedentota bacterium
GTGGATGAGTGGTGTGGCCACGGTGGCGACCCTCTTGATTGCCTTGCCCGCCGCCTATCTGATTGCCCGACGGCGACCCGGCGGAGCGTGGCTCAATGTGTTGGTCATGATTCCCTGGGCCCTGCCGGGCACGGTGATTGCCATCAACCTCATCGTGGCCTTCAACGACCGCTGGTTACCCCTCTACGGCACGGTGTGGCTCTTGCCCCTGGCCTATTTCGTGCGCAACATCCCCATGCTCACCCGCATGGTGGGGGCCTCCTTTGAAACCTTCGACGCAACCCTCATCGAAGCGGGTCGCACGCTGGGTGCCTCGCCCCGCCATTGTTTCTGGCGCATTATCCTCCCACTGGTAGCCCCGGCGGTGGTCGCGGGTGCCGCCCTCGTCTTTGCCACCAGCCTGGGCGAGTTTGTGGCCTCTATTCTGCTCTACCAAACGGGCAACATCCCCATAGCGGTCAAGATTAATATGGAGTGGCGGGCTTCGGTTGGCGCGGCCTTTGCCTACAGCGTCTTGTTGATGCTCATGGTGGCGGCCACCTTCCTCCTCTCCCGAAAATTCGCATCGCGGATCCTTTAGTTTCATGCTATACTCACCCTGATGGTCGCGGTGTGACGCCCGTCTTCCGATTTTTACGGTTACGGCCGCCTGGCGGTCTCAATTTTTGCCCCGGCAATAGCAGCTTTCCCGGAAAGCGTTGGAATTACGTTCATGGGTATACCTACGCAGGCCCGCAGCATCGATCAACCCGCTCAGCTTCTCTTATTCGGCTCCCACGCAGACAGTCTCGTCTCCACGGTGCAGCAGTATGAGGCGCTGACGCTGGTAGAAAAAGACCCCGATTACATCGTCTGTTATGGGGGGGACGGCACCCTGCTGGCCGCCGAATTGCGCTGGCCCGGCATTCCCAAGCTGCCTGTGCGCAACAGCCGCCGGGGTCACCGCTGCATTCCCCACCCCGCCGATGAGGTCTTTGAAGGACTCATTGCCGGTGAGCTGGTGGAAAACCACTACACCAAAATCGAAGGCGAGATTCTGCGGGAAGGCAAACGCCTCTATCCCGATACCATCATCGCCTTGAATGAATTCAACGTCCACATGGGGCTTATCAACAGTGCCGTTCGCTTTCAGCTCTGGCTCAATGGCGACCCCTATGAAGAAGGACTGGAAGTGCTCGGCGACGGCTTTGTCGTTTGTACACCCTTTGGAAGCACAGCCTATTTCGCCCAGATTACCCGGGGCATTTTTACCCGGGGTATCGGTATCGCCTTCAAATCCACCAACGCCCACGTGGATCATCTGGTCCTGCCTGATGACACGGAATGCCGCATTCAGATTACCCGGGGACCGGCCGTGCTCGCCTTCGACAGTGCGGATGAATATGTTCATATGGAAGAGGGCGACGAGTTGGTGGTCCGGAAACATGCGTTGGGGGCGACGATTCTGACCTGTGGGCCGCCGAAACGGCTGGAGCAGCCCTTTTAGCAGGCGGTCGATAAAAAGAACCTGAAGGACCTGCAGGGCTTGCAGCCCCAATCGCGGGCCTGACCGATTCGCGAGGCCACCCTGCCTGCCCAGTTTGGACGTGGCCCTCCCATTCCGTATACTGCCTGTCAGTGGGCTGCGCGTGTGTGCGCCCGGTGGAAAGGTGGATTCATGACCGAAGAATATGTGCGCCCCTCGTGGGACGATTATTTCATGGAAGTAGCCAACACGATTGCGAAGCGGGCGACCTGTGACCGGGGCCGCAGTGGCTGTGTCATTGCGCGGGAACAACAGCTGCTCGTCACCGGCTATGTGGGATCCCCCACGGGCCTCCCCCATTGCGATGAAGTAGGCCATCTCTTCAAGAAAGTCATGCACGATGATGGCAGCGTAACCCAGCACTGTGTGCGCACGGTGCATGCGGAGCAGAATGCCATTGCGCAGGCGGCGAAGCTCGGCGTGTCCCTTCGTGGCGCAACCCTCTATTGCCGGATGACCCCCTGTCGCGTCTGTGCCATGCTTATTATCAATTGTGGCATCACCCGTGTCGTGTGCGAGAAGAAATACCACGCCGGGGCCGAGTCGGAAGCCATGTTCGCCGAGGTGGGTATTGCCCTGGAATATAAGAACAACGAGGTGCTGAGTTACGAAGGACAGAACGTCACCTGAGGGACCTTCGCCGTCTTGCACCCACCCCCGCAAGCCAGTACACTAATCCTTTCGACCTTTGACCCCTACGATACGAACAAGGAGTATTGCATCATGGCCGACCACTTGAGCCGCCGTGGATTTATAAAGTCAACGACCGCCGCAGGTGCCGCACTGGGTGCCGCCGGTATGGCAGCTACCCCAACTGCCGCTTCGGCAAAGCCCGCCGCCCGCTACCAGGACGGCCTGAGCCCCTGGCCCCTTTCCATGAACACGAGCACCATCCGCCCGGCCACTTTGCAGGAAAAAATCAAGGTCACAGCGGAAGCGGGTTGGGATGCCATCGAGCCCTGGATTGATGACATTAACAAGTATGAAGAAGAAGGCGGCGACCTGAAGGCCCTGGGAAAAGAAATCAAGGACCGCGGACTCTTTGTGCCCAACGTCATCGGGCTCTGGGGCTGCATGCCCGGTACACAGGAAGAATGGGAAGCCTCCCTGGAAGCGACCCGCAAGCGCATGCGCCAGTGTGCGGACATCGGCTCCCAGCATGTGGCCGCCATCCCTGCACCAGACCGGGAAGACTTCGACATCAAATGGGGCGCCGAGCGCTACCGCGATCTGCTGAAGATTGGCCGGGAAGAATATGGCATCACGGTCGCCTTCGAGTTTATCGGCTTCCTGAAAGGTATCTACCGCTTTGGTCAGGCCTGTGCCATCGCGCTGGATTCCAATGACCCGACGGCCTGCCTGATTAATGACACCTTCCACCTGTGGCGGGGCGGGTCGGGCTTCAACAATCTTGGAAAAATTGACGGCAGCCTGATTGCCAACTTCCACTGGAACGATGTGCCCGCCAGCACGGTACGCGAGGGTGCAGGTGATGACGTCCGGGTCTATCCCGGTGATGGTGACTTGCCGCTGGAGCAGGCCCTCCGTGACCTCAAGCGAATCGGCTTCGACAAGACCCTGTCCCTCGAAGTCTTCAACCGCGAATACTGGAAACAGGACCCCAAGGTGGTCTCGGAAACCGGACTGCGCAAGATGCGCGAATGCATCGAGCGCGCGCAGGTGTAGTGCGCCGCGACCCCGAAGTCCTTTTTACCCTCATACGCGGGTGGGTTAGTCCTGTCGGGATTAACCCACCCCCGTTGTATACTACCCGCCACGATACCCGACAACCCCACGTATTATGACCCTCCGGGAGTTTCCCCGTGCCCAAATGGCTGAAAATTCTACTCGCGATCCCCCTCCTCCTTGTGGCCCTGCCCGTCATCGCGCTGGTCGTACTGGCCCTTTTTAACGGACGCGTCGGGATTGAAACCGACTACCGCGCGAGTGCCGCCCTGGCCAATTCGCCCGCCCCCTTAACGGCCCCGCTCACCCTGAAGGTCGTCACCTTCAACATCCAGGATCTCCCCTGGGTCAGTGAAGAGCGTCCCCGCCGTATGCGGGGCATCGGTGCGGCCCTGAATATACTCGACCCGGACATCGTGGGCTTTCAGGAATCCTTCGTGGAGGAAGACCGGGATATCCTGTTGAAGGAGCTGGCCAACACGCGCCTCCAACACCATCAGTATTATCCCAGTGCCACGGGCGGCAGCGGACTGCTCATTTCGAGTGCCTTTCCCATTGCCGAGGTCTACTTCCACCGTTACTCCGTCTCCAATCCCGCCTACAAACTCTGGGAAGGCGATTGGTGGGCCGGTAAGGGCGTGGCCCTGGCCAGGGTCACCCTGCCCGACGGTGGCCAGCTCGATTTTTACAACACCCACGCCCAGGCCGGTTACGGCAACCCCGACTATGACATAGTCCGCACGCAACAAATGGCCGAACTCGCCGATTTCGTCACGAAGAGTCAGGCCCCCACTACCCCCACGCTGGTCGTCGGCGATATGAATTGCCGACCGGGCGACGCGGACTATGAAACGGCGGTGACGGGCGCCGGGCTGGAGCGCGTGATGGAGGGGGACTCGCGGATAGACCACATTTTCGCGATGAAGAACCGACACTATACCTTTCGTGTCATAGAAACGACGCCTATTGAGCAAAGCGTAAAGTTGGGCGAAAAGACCCTCGCCCTGAGCGACCACACGGGCTGGATGAGTACCATTGAAATAGTGCCGATTTCGGACTCTTGAGCCACGGCCTTCCGTGTGAAGGTGCGCATAGGATTGGGGAGGTGCGGCACCTGTTCTCGTTCACGCTCTACGCTAATGGTCAATACCCCGGAGGCACCCCATGGCGACTCATGCGACACAACAACGGTGGCGTAACGGCCTGCTTGATGTATCGGACGCTACACGTGTCGATGCGATATTCCAGGATCTCTCTCGCCGATACACAGAAAAACACCGGGCTTATCACACCCTTGCGCATATTGACGCGTGCCTCCAACATTTCGATAGTATCTCGGGCCGACTGGAACACCCCCGGTCCGTTGAGCTGGCCATTTGGTTTCACGATGCCATCTATAGGCCCTCCAGCAAGACCAACGAAGAAGACAGTGCCCACCTCGCTACCGAGCAGTTGGGGCAACTCAAGTTGGACGCTGCGCTGATCGAAAGGGTGCACCGGCTGGTTCTGGTGACCAAACACCCCAGCACACCGGAGAACTCCGACGGGGCCTATCTGCTCGACATCGATTTGGCCACCCTCGGTGCCCCGGAAGCAATCTTTGACATGTACGGAAAAAACGTTCGTCGGGAGTACAAATGGGTCCCGGGCTTTCTCTACCGACGGGAACGCGCCAAGGTGCTGGCCCAATTCCTTGACCAAGACCGCATTTATCGAACGGCCGATTTCCATGACCAGTTCGAAGCGCAGGCGCGGGCGAATCTGGAGCGGGAACTCCGCACCCTGACCTGAGGAGCACCGCCCCTTCTACCTGTCCCCCAAGCGCAACTACATGTTTTTCCGAATACCCCAAAACCCGGAGAGGACCTTGAGCGAAAGGACCGTGACGCAGGCCCAGAGCAGGTAATCAATCGTGCCAGGCCACCACCAGGTCTCCACGATGATCCATCCATAGACGTAGAAGCGGGGACGAAAGAGCCAGGAGTAGGGCGCCTTCAACGCATTGCGCGCCATGGCGAAGAGCACGACGACCGTGTAGGTCGTGATGTATAACACGCCCGGCAACATGGCCACCACATCGAGGTGCATGAGGGTAATGGTGGAGGCGGCGATGACGGCCTGGTCAGCCATACTGTCGGTAAAAGAACCCATCCGGGAATCGGTGCCCAGATAACGAGCCAGGGGGCCGTCCAGTCCATCTATCACCACGTGGAGCACCAGGCAGACCATCGCCCAGGCCGGAAAGCTCACATAGAGCGGACAAAAGGCGAGCCCTGCCAGCAGGGAAAGTATGGTCAGGTGGTCGGGGGTAATCTTACAGGCGGCAAGCAGACGCAAGAGGGGCGCGAAGAGCCATGCGCGCCATTGCTGGGTACGCACCATCCACGCCCGCTCCCGTGCAGCATAGACATCGGCCTTGTCTTGGTTATCGCTCATATGTCTCCATTTGCGACCGGAGGGCGCGAACGAGCCGGTTAAAGTTATTCTTCACCAAAAGGGTGTAACGATTTCCCCGCTGATAGGGCAGGGCCTCGACAATCATGAGGGTAAGATCATCCTGCATGTCCTCTGTGTTCCCCGTGTGTGCAGCCAAGACACGTTGGATATCCTCCAGACTACCATCGATCGAAACATCGCTTCCGCGTATCCCTTTCGAAGTCCAGAGAGACGCACCCAACTGGGTTCGCTGGTCATCGAACGCCTCGGTCAAGCCGTCGGTATGGATCAAGAGCCGGTCTCCGGGCTTCAATTGCGTTCGCCCTATGGTGAAGTCTGCGGTGCCATCAACGGCCAGCGGAACGTTGGTCAACCGGCTGCTGCTGTCCCGTTCTAATCGCAACGGCTCCCAGCTATTCGTCCCCGCACGGCATATCCGTATCGGCGGATGGCCTGCGTTGCAATAGGCCAATCGCCCATTGAGTGAGTTATAGCTGAGGCAAATGGCGGTGGACATAACCTCCAGCCCGCGAGAGGCGGCCCGCTCATTGACTTTGCGAAGGACGGCCGACGGGTTGGCCCGGTGGATATGGCTCGAAAACACTTCCTCGAGCCAGGCGCTGAAGGTAGCCACCGAAGAGCCGTGGCCCGACACGTCGGCCACACACATACGCGCAAGCGCACCGGAACCGCATGCGGAAAGATAGTACAAATCGCCCCCCTGATCGCTCTCCGCCGGTCGGGAATAGAGGCGCCCCCGCAAGCCGGGAACTGCGATGGGCACATCTACCTGACCTTTCCCTCCCCAAACTTTCCAGCACACCAGTTCCTGCGCCGGGCGGGCTGCCGTTCCTTCCGCTTCGGTCACAGGCCTTTACTCCATGGGATTGGTCGCTTCGATGCCGATCTGCGACAGCTTTCTGAGCAATCGGATTACTTCACAGTCTATCCTTACCATAGCACATTGATTCAGCAGGTGCCGAAGTCATTTGCAGGTGCATGCCCCCCTTGTTAGAATGCCCAGAGAGAGGGATGTACCATGCTGAATGACTTGAAGAATATTATTGAAGCCCTGGATGATGATGACGCGGGCTGGGTAGGCCGACGGGATGCGGCGGATGCCCTGGGAGAGATCGCGGCCAATGCGCTCGCCGCCCTCCACGCCCATGCCGATGAAAAAGATGTGGATGTGCGCACGGCCGTCCAAAAGAGCCTTGCCCGGGCCGGTGTGGGCTCAGGAGGCGCCGCGCCCACCCCCACCGCAGCCCGCCCCACCTTAAAGGAACTGGCCCAGGCCTGCGAGAAAAAAATGAAGCGCGCAGTCAAGCCCCAGGGCGCCGGTTTCGTAGTGCGCGTGCAGACGAAAGCCGGGCGTACGCAGGATGTTTTCATTGCCCCGAAAAAGCGGGAAGATGGCCGGGAACTGCTGCGGGTTTCGACCCAATGCGGCGTGGCCGATGACGAGACCCTCGCCTGGGCCATCCGCCGTAACAGCCAGCTCATGTATTGCGCCTTCAGCGTAGAGCCCCACGGCGACGTGGAGCACCTGGTCATCGTGAAAAACTTTAACCCCGACTATGTGACGCCCGCTATGGTGAAAGACGCCGTCAAGGAAATTGCCTTTTATGGCGATTGGCTCGAGAAGAAGTTGTCCGGGGAAGATAAGTACTAACGGGTTGGGTACGGGTCTTCCGGGGCACAACCCGTGATCTCATTCACCGTTTAGGGAACTTATTTAGCCCGTTCTATTCCGACTAACCCGCCAGCTAATTCCCCTCCTGGGAGGGGTTAGGGGTGGGTTTGCGGCGTTCTTCGTGACTTGACCCACCCCCAGCCCCTCCGAGGAGGGGAGTACTATCGGATATTCGTCGAGGAACCCGCTGTAGATTTAATGGCCTATCTGCGTGCATCAGCCCACCACCAACGTCGGGTACCACGGTCAAGCCCGGTAGGGTTTGCCCGTGAGAAGTCGCGAAAGATGGCCCGCGCGCACCGCTCCCCGACGTACCCGCACCCATAAGGCCGCTCGTTCCTCACGTCCGCATAGGTGGCACCCTTACCGTTTTCTTGCTGGCGGGAGGGAATTGAGATGAACAAGCAGGCGGCCTATTTCAACGGCTCCAGGCGGACGTTGCGGTAGGCCACGGGGCCGTGGTCACCCTGAAACATGAGGGGGCCGGTGGCTTGCTCGTCGGTATAGGTCCCGGAACGGGTCGGCCCTGTCACAGGCTCGTTCTCGTGGATGACCTGGCCATTCAAGACCACCTTCACAAACTCGGCGTCTTTAATCTTCTTGCCCTTTTCGTCAAAGCGAGGGGCACGGAAGGTAATATCAAAGACCTGCCATTCGCCGGGTTTCTTTGACGCGTTCACCTTGGGAGCCACCCCACCATGGGAAGGCGCACCATTCTTCCCGGTCTGCTCGTAGATGCCGCCACAATCGCTGTATTTCAGCTCGGTTTTGCCCCAGCTATCAAGGACCTGAATCTCGTAGCGGCTCATGAGGTAAATGCCCGAGTTGGAGCCCTTGGCCACGGCGAATTCCACATGGAGTTGCACGTCGCCATGCTCCACCGCCGAATGGAGATCCGCCGTCTTCCCCTTGTCGCCATTCACCGCCACCGCATTGCCCTCGGTCCAGACCAGCCGCTTTTCATCGTCGGGTGCGAGGGCCACATCGCCTGCCATGAGCCAATCACCCAGGGGGGCCCGGCACTGGGTCAGGTCACCGGTGGAAAAGAGGTCCACAGGGGCGGACAGTGTTTCCGCCGATACGAGAGTCGGTGCAAGGACCAACGTGAGAACCCCGACAATGATTGAACGAAAGCGTGAATGCATGAGCGTGCCCTTTTTGCGATGTACTACCGGTTTGGTTGATGTGCTGGTTCGTTATCAAGACACGAGTCTACCACGAATAGAGATGACAGGTGCACGTATCCGTCTCGGCATTTTGATTAACCACAGAGAACGCAAAGAGCACAAAGAAGGTAAGAGAAAAAACTACTTAAATACGAATCCAGTAGTGCCTACGTCGTCCCAATTTCTACCGCCAACAAATTTCAGACGATATGTCTTCCGACGTGCCACTGACTTCTTCGTCCCCTTCAAGTCGATCTCAACAATTCTCGTAAGATTTGTCACACAGCATTGCATAACTACCATGAGTATCGATACGGTTCGAAGCGTCGTGATTTCGTTAGTTTGGCCGATCGTGTTCGCTGGTGTCGGTGAATTCATTGGCACTAGGATTCATAGCGCCTCGCATCGTATTCATCATATCTGCGGCTGAAATTATCTGTCGTATGGCATCATTGAATGTAGCAGTATCGAATCTTGCTGAATCTCCGATTGTCTTTGACATATCTTTGGTCGAAATATGTTCCCGTATGGCATCGTTGAACGTAGCAGTATCAAATCTTGTTGCATCCCGAATCGTCTTGGACATTTCGTCAAGTGAAATAATCTGTCGGATTACATCCACAAAGTTCTTCACTTCGAATCTATCGATATCGTCGACTCTCATATTACAATCTGTATTGGATACTATGGCCTGCTCCAAGTGCTTGTTGAACGCTTCTGTCTTTTCCGCCAGTTCCCTCTCCTGGGTCTTGTTCAGTTTGCCCAAAGTCTTGTCTAGAATTGAATTCGCCTGATTCTCGCTCGCAACAAGCTTGTTGTACTCTTCGAGAAAAAATGGCTTGTGATGCATAACACTGTTTCGTGCTCGTATTAGGCTTTCTAGAGAACCTTTTAAAACCTTCCACTCGGCCTTATCTGGAAACCATATGGCGCAAACTTCCTCCCAAACTGAGTGCATCCTAAGCATGTCTGAGAAACGCTCTCTCAATGAGTCAAAACTGTCCGCTTCGCAAAACATTCCACATAGTTCTTTAAGCGAAGAGGGTCCATGAGTACTCCAATCGCAATACTTGTGCTGAAGGAGCTTTAGAAGATCTCCAAAATCCAAGGCCTCCAAGGGATGAATATAGTAACCAGGAGACCGGTCTTTCACGCTGTCTTGATTTCCTTTTGAAGCCCATCTATCCCACCATTTAGGTCCGGAACCCTCAAACATAATTCTGTTAACGAATGTCCGAAGTCGTTGCTCCAGTCTTGACAAAATCGGAAATGCGAGTTCCCGCAAATAATCTCCTGCTTGATCATTCACACAAATAACCCGAAGCTCTTCAAAATATTCGCCGCGAAGCTTCCTGTGGCACTCATCCAAGTCGACTAGACTCCCCTCCATCCCCATAGAATAGCGCCCCTCTCGAATCTCTACATGCTCAATCTCTAACGACTGAGACCATTCGCAGTCAGCGTCTAGCCTCGAAATCAATGAGCGATATTCGTTTTGACCCATGAACAACTCGAACTTGAGCTTGTACTCTTTCTGCCCATCCAACATTAGTGTCACTTCCTTTTCCCTTTAAAGGCAATGAGTTTCTGAGCCGTTAATGCCCTTTCTACTCTGAGGCACCCCCTCGCTTCCACGTCCGCATCAAGTCTTATTCGCTTATTAATTTTTTGTGTTCTCTGCGTTCTCTGTGGTTCAAGACATCCTTAGTTCATCAGTTCCAAGGCCGTCGCACACTTCTTCACATGTAAATCCTGCGCGTCGTTAACATTAATATACGGCTGCTTGGGTGCGTCTTTCGTGGGCTGTGCCGCACCGATTTCCCACGCGGCCCGTGCTTCGTCCGCCTTGCCCAGCTTCGCCAGGGTCTTGCCCTGCCAATACCGCAGTTCCGCGTCGGTCAGCACATAGCGCGCCCCCACCTCCAGATATTCCGGATAGGTCAGTGCCTCGGTGAAGTCGGCCAGCGCGCCGTCGAAGTCCCCCGCTTCAAAGCGCACCTTGCCCCGCCCCAGGAGCGCGTCTTCGAAGATATCATGGGGTCGGGTGGAGCCTTCAAAATTGGTGAAGGTTGAGTTCTTCAGCAGGTTCAGGCAATCGTCGAAACGCCCTTCATCCACATAGGCCCGGGCACGCCACAACACGATATCAAAGCGCGCGGGCACGGCTTCGGGCATCCCTTCCAACAGGGCGATGGCCTCGCCTTTTTTCTCATCCGCCGCTAAAATCTGGGACAGATCGCGATAGAGGACCTGATCTTCCGGACTGGCCGCAATGGCCTTGCGATAGTGCGCCGCGGCCTTCGCCAGGTCTTTCTCTACCTTCCAGGCGTCGAGTCCGAGAAGGCGCTGGGGAATACTTCCACCGCCCTTGGCGACCGCAGTCTTCCAATGGGCCACCGCAGCGGAACGGTTGTAGAGGCCCGCCTCCAGCATCCCCTGCAGGGTTGCGACCAGCACACTGTCGGGTTGCTGTTTCGCGGCCCAGGCAAGCACGGGGCGCATCTCAGGCCGCGCGGGGAAGTCCAGTCCCAGGGCCATTCCTTCAAGTTGCAAAAGGGTTGCCATAGCCGCGGCATCGTCACCGGCCTTGGCCTGACACCAGGCATGGGCCAACAGTGGAATCGGGCCATATCCCCTGTCGGTCTGACGCGCCCCTTCCAGTATCGTGGCGGCTTCTTCGTAGAGCCCAAGGTTAGTGAAAAAGGTAACGACCTCCATCAGGGTAAAAATGCGCTCGCCACTTTCCTGCTCCCAGAAGGCCAATACCCCTTCTCCCTCCGCCGGGTCCGCCACAGCCGCCAGGGCGTGGAGCATGAAGTCCGTTGGGTCCACCGCATCACGGAGGGGTTCCAGATCGGCGATAATCGCTTCCTCGTTGGCGTAGCGGCCAGCCAGCCACCAGTCGCGGTAACGACTGTTCTCCGGCCCGAGATGATGGGCCTGGGCAAAGGCCTCCACCGCCGCCGGGAAATCTTTCTGAAGCATCTTCGCGCGGCCCACGAGGCTATAGCCCCGTGCAATGTCTTCCGAACCCTGCACCACCTTGTAGCCACTCACAATGGCGTCATCCGCCTGGCCCAGGGCCAACTGGGCAGCCCCTTGCAGATACCACGCATCGGAGGATTCTTCATCCACCCGGATGGCTTTCTTCGTTTGTGCGATGCAGCCTTCATAGTCGCCCCGCTCCAAGAGCAGGGTCGCGAGGGCATTCAAGGCATCCACGTGACCCGGCGAAACAGCGAGGACTTCTTCGTACTTCTCCCGCGCGGCCTCGGGACGATTCTTGCGGTCGAGCAATTGGGCCGCCATGAAAAGCTGGGTGTCCTCGGGCAGGGTCTTCTGCCAGGCGGCTTCCCCTTCGAGATCGGGCGCGTCCACGGACGTGATGGCCAGGGGCGTGGCATAGGCGAGAAGGGTGTTGCCCGCCCTGTCCCTGACGGTGATATCAATAGGGCCCTCGGGCGCATTCGCGAGGGATTCCATGTGGGAATTCCGGGGCGACAGGTCGAAGTTTTTTTCGGCCAACACCCGTTCACCCTGAGACAGGGTCAATCGCGCACCGGCAAATTCGGCGGTAGCGATGAGGGCCAGATTGAGCGCGCCCCCTTCCCGTTTCGCGTTCACCGCCACATCGCGGTTGGCAAACTCGAAACCATCACCCAGACCATGGACGGGATACCAGTATTCCCGCCAGCTGATTTCCTCGTGGGGTTTGAGGAAACCATAGTCGGCCTGGGTCAGCAGGGGACCCGTCTGGACTTCGATATAGGGCGCTTCCTCCCGGTTTCCATCGGTAAGCCCCATCTGACTCATGACACCGAAGTCGTCCTCACCCCAGGTCCACGCTTTTTTACCCTGCACAATGTGGTGGTTGGCGTGGGAGACGATACCCCGGTCGAGGTCCACGTCATAGGCCCCGAAGAAATCCTGGTCGCAACCATAGGCAAAGACGGAGGCCATGGTGGGATAGTTTTTGAGATAGGTCATGTCCACGCCGTCGTTCACGGGCCAAGTAAAAAACTCATCGCCGTTGTGGTTGCTCCCGAGGGACATGGGATAGATGAAGCGCGTGCCGTCGAGGTTGGGGAAAGCCGTGTTGTTCCAGAAATAATAGGTGTGGGTGCCGTCCGTCGGGTTGAACATGCGGATAGATTCATCGAGGTAGGCCTTGCCGGGATGGAGCGTCACGCGCACGGTCCAGCGGGTGCGAAACATCTTTTCCGTGTTGCCGATGACCAGGGTGGCGGAGCCGTCGTCGTTCTTCACGATGGTGGCATCCACGGGCGATACGATGGTTACCGTGTGCCCCTGGGGCCCCACGTTCCACTCGATGCCGCCGGCAATCCACGCACCCCGCATGGCAATGAGGGCCGGCTTGATGACACCGGGATTGTGAAACATTTCTTCGTTGGTGGTTTTGTCCCACACGGAGTGGATGCGACCACCCAACTCCGGGAGACAGGTTATTTTCAGGTATTCGTTTTCCAGGTAGAGGGCCCGATAGGTACGCATCTCTTTCTCGTCGAGGAGGTGGTCCTGTCGGGTGTAGGGATAGTAGATGCGACCTTCGTATTCCTGGTAGACCGGGTTGGGGTCATCAATCCATGGATAGGTCGGGAGGTCGAGGGTGCCTTCCCACGCCTTCACCGGGTCCGCCGAAGCGGGCGCGGCCACGGTGAAGACGACAAGCAATACAGAAAATAAACGAGTCATTACGATTCCCCTGTTTTGGTTTCACGATTCCCGACGAGTTTTTATTGTAGAGACGAGGGGCCGTTGGTACAAGGTTGATTCTTGTGGAACCTGGGAGGCCGGCGAACAACGTCCCACGGGTCTCACCGGTCCCACGCGTCCCACGAACTCCCCACACTCTATAGCCCGCCCGCCCAACTATGATAAGCTGCATCCAGCAGCACCCGAGGCCCAGGCCTCGCACACCACAGCCCATACAACTTCTCCGGGAGCACCGCCGTGTCTGACGACCAGCCCGTTTACATTAATCACCTCATCCACGAAACCAGCCCCTATCTCCTCCAGCATGCCCACAATCCCGTGGAATGGTATCCCTGGGGGGAGGAGGCCTTCACCAAAGCCAGGGAAGAGGACAAGCCCATTTTTCTTTCCATCGGCTACGCGGCCTGTCACTGGTGCCATGTAATGGAGCATGAATCCTTTGAGGACGAGCAGGTGGCGCAGTTTCTTTCGGAGTATTTTGTCAGCA
>JAUIMA010000690.1 GCA_030432675.1 Candidatus Hydrogenedentota bacterium
CGCCCGAGGTGGTGAGCACGGCTGCGGCGGCGCCGGCGGCGAGGGTGCTGGTGGTGATGAATTCGCGGCGGCCCATGGCCGTGTGGGGCACGTGTGATTGACTCATGGTTTGGATTGAACTCCCAGGTTATTTCCACGTAGTGGGTTGTTAAGCGAAAGTAGATAGTAGCAGGAACCAACGGGGCGATCCACGCGGTATCTTACGGGCCTCCCTGGCCATTCAGGGCCTCTCCCGGCCTTCCCGACGGGCTATCGTTTTCCATGCCCGTCGTCAATGTGCTAAAATAGGGTCTTACACACAATCCATTCTTGGGACGGGTGTGTGTTTTGCCGTCATTTGGCCCGACGGGAATAAATCGTAAGTCCATGCTGTTACCTGTGTTGTGGGCCTGCCAAACGGGTCTCAATGAACGTAAGCGCGTTCGCAGGTATCCACCGGATCCGTCTGAGACGGTCCACAATCCCATCACATGCATGGCCCGTTGCCCCTGCGGGATAAATGACAGGTGCCCCAATAATTCCGATACCACAATCGCAACCGATAGCGTAACTTCTATCTGGTCGCAGTACAGGAGATTAACTATGGCTTCCCCCTCCGGAAATCTGGAAACCGCCCAATATACCGGCACCCGCGTGGAGCAGAGTAATCAGCGCGCGGCCGAAGCGGCCCAGCGGGAGTACAAATATGGCTGGACGTCTGATATCGAGTCGGAAACCATTCCGGTTGGCTTGAACGAAGATGTCATCCGTCTGATTTCCGCCAAGAAGGAAGAGCCGGAATGGATGCTGGAATGGCGTCTCAAGGCCTATGAAGCGTGGAAGCGCTTTGACGGTGAAGAGCCGACGTGGGCCAAGGTCACCTATGACAAGCCGGACTTTCAGGCCATCAGCTACTATTCGGCACCGAAAGAGAAGAAGAAGCTCAAGAGCCTCGACGAAGTGGATCCCGAGATGCTCGCCACCTTTGAGAAACTCGGCATTCCCCTTCAGGAGCAGAAACGCCTGAGCAATGTGGCCGTCGACGCCGTTTACGACAGTGTTTCTGTCGTTACGACCCACAAAGATATTCTGGCGAAGCGCGGCATTATCTTCTGCAGCATGTCGGAGGCGCTCCGCGACCACCCGGAACTGGTGAAGAAATACATTGGCTCGGTGGTTCCGCAGGCGGACAACTTCTATGCGGCCCTGAACTCAGCGGTCTTCAGCGATGGTTCCTTTGTGTATATCCCGAAGAACACCAAGTGCCCCATGGACCTGTCCACCTATTTCCGGATCAACCAGGAGAACACGGGCCAGTTTGAGCGGACCCTTATCGTGGCCGACGAAGGCGCGACGGTAAATTATCTGGAAGGCTGCACGGCCCCGATGCGCGATGAGAATCAGTTGCACGCGGCGGTGGTCGAAATCGTGGCCCTGGAAGGGGCGACGGTGCGCTATTCGACGGTGCAGAACTGGTATGCCGGCGACACGGAAGGCAAGGGCGGTATTTATAATTTTGTGACCAAGCGGGGTCGCTGCGAAGACAATGCCCGTATTTCCTGGACCCAGGTGGAGACGGGCTCTGCGGTGACGTGGAAGTATCCGAGCTGCATCCTCAAGGGTGACAATTCCGTGGGCGAGTTTTATTCGGTGGCCCTGACCAACAATCATCAGCAGGCCGACACGGGCACGAAGATGATTCACCTGGGCAAGAACACGAAGAGCACCATCATCTCCAAGACCATCTCGGCCGGTAAGAGTGACAGCAGCTACCGCGGCCTGGTGCAGGTCATGCCCAAGGCGGTGAACAGCCGGAGCTACACCCAGTGTGACTCCCTGCTCATCGGCAATGAGTGTGGTGCCCACACCTTTCCCTATATCAACGTGCGCAATCACTCCTCTTCGGTGGAGCACGAAGCGTCTACGTCTAAAATCAGTGAAGACCAATTGTTTTATTGCCAATCCCGAGGTATAAGCCAGGAAGACGCCATTTCCATGGTGGTAAACGGCTTCTGTAAAGAAGTCTTCGATCACCTGCCCATGGAATTTGCCGTGGAAGCCTCGAATCTATTGAGCCTGAGCCTCGAAGGGAGCGTCGGATAAATGCTCGAAGTCAAGAACCTCAAAGTTTCTGTTGATGACAACCAAATCCTCAACGGTATCAATCTCTCCGTAAAACCGGGCGAAGTGCACGCCATCATGGGGCCCAACGGCTCCGGCAAAAGCACACTGGCCCAGGTACTCGCCGGCCACGACGCCTATGACGTGGACGAAGAAGAGAGCAGCGTCACGTTCCTGGAGCAGGACCTGCTGGAAATGCCCGCCGAAGAGCGCGCACGCCTCGGCATGTTCCTGGCCTTCCAGTATCCGGTGGAGATTCCCGGTATTACGAACAGCTACTTCCTCAAGGCGGCGGTGAATGAAATTCGCACGAGCCGTGGCATGGAAGAGTTGGACGCCATGGACTTCGCCGACTTGCTCAAGGAAAAGATGGAGCTCATTAATGTAAACCCCAGCTTTGCCGAGCGCTTTGTGAATTTTGGCTTCTCCGGTG
>JAUIMA010000109.1 GCA_030432675.1 Candidatus Hydrogenedentota bacterium
CCCCCCGGCGGAAAGGCAGGATCTACACTATAGGGGGCGATGACCGTACCGGTAAAGTTCAGCCGAAGTGGGAACCCCCGCTTCGTATCGGCAAACAAGCGGGCGTAGCGGACGAATGGCCCCACAGGAAGGCTATCATCAAAGGTAAAGACCAAATCGAATTCCTGCTTTCCGGCCGTCTGCCATTCGGACTCAGGGACATCGACAACTTCCGCTTCCATTCCGAGATCCACGTTTTCGGGCAGTCCCATTCTCAATACCAGCAGCTCGTTGATATCGACCTTTTCGTCGATGAGCTGGCGAAAACGCACGCGGTGCTCAAAGGCTTTCCCTTTTTCCACATCTCCCAACTCGATATCTGTCGGGCCAACCTCATATTCCGGATCCACATCGACGAAAACGTCCACCTCGGTAAACATCTGCTCCGGATCGGTTGAGGTAATGGTCAACACCTTGTGGGAATGAAAGCCGGGAATACGGCGTGGGTCAATCACCACGTCGATCCAGCTCTCCCCCTTGGCCTGAACCAGGGAATTTTCGGGAGTCACGGTACCTGTCGTACAGGCACACGTGGTATCAATCTTGGTAATCCGCAACGGCATCTCACCGTCGTTGTAGACCTTGAGTTGATGGCGGGTAAAATCGTCGTTGGCGACGACTCCAAGCTCCAACTTGGTAGTCTCCAACCGGATTTTGGCGACTTTGTCCATGGATTCACCGAGAGGTGGCATGGTCCCCAGATCCTCGTCCCCCGGCTGTTTTTCGAGAGAGATCCCGCTGAGGAATTCGTCGGGCGATTCGTACTCTGAGTTACCACAACCGGCCAACAGCCCACTGACGCCCGCCACGAGCATCAACCCCGAGAATACAGCTACTACCTTTTTCTTTTGCATTGTTTACTCCGTCTTGAACCGTACGTCATACGCGGCTTCGGCGGCTACCAGGGAATCAGATAGCTGCGCGTATACCGTGTCGGTCACCGTACATTTCAGTTCCATGCCCAATAACAACGCACCTACAACGGGCTCGTAAATCGGCATCACAAGCCGCGCCTCAGGACATTCCCGATGCACCACGGTCGCCAGCGCATCGACGAGGACCGGACTCCGACCCTTGAAAACGCTGCCGGCCATGACCACATCAAAGCTGTCCCGCTCCATACCCAATTGGCGTATGGCCGCGTTGACCATCTGGCCGAGATAGCGCCCACCCCATTCCAGGGTGTCACAGGCGATGGCGTCGCCTTCCCAGGCGGCATCGAACACCAGCTTTGCCATGGGCTGCAAGTCGCTGTAGGTTATCCTACCATAGTACATTTCAAGGAAAAGGGCCTCAATGTCAGCACAACCCGATCGTGCGACGAATTTGTCGGTCAGCAGGGTCGGTCCCGTCACCCCATCACGGGCACGCCATACGGCCTTGAGGCCGTGAATTCCGATGGAGGAACCACTGACTTTGTCGCCGTAGTCCTCACTGATGCCACCAATGCGGACTTCCTTGCCATCACGGTTTACCCCCGCGCACACGCATCCCGTGCCACAGGCGATGACGACGCCGTAGGGGTCACGGGTGCCGCCGCGCAGTCCCCCCATTGAGTCATTGCGAAGCAAGCGCGGAATATCGCCGAAGATGGGGCCAAATATCTCCCGCTCCAACATGTCATAGTCGTCGGGTATATCCGCCCCGGCCACGCCCATACCAACCGCCGAAATATCTTTCAGTTGGAGGCCTGCGCTTTCCAGGGCCCCCTCTACGGCACGACGGATTTCCTGATGGGCGGCCTCAACTCCATAGCCTTCATAATTGCCCGTGCCCCCACGACCAAACCCCTTGATCTCACCGTTGCCGTCGCCAATCAGGCAAAACGTCTTGGTCCCACCTGCATCCAGTCCCAGGTAGTAGGCCATGCATTCGTTCCTTTTTAGATTTGTATACGGCGCACCGTATGCTAAAAGAAACGCGGGAACATACATTCCCGCGTCTCTGCCAAATATATCATGTTGGTTTCCGTCTGCGACGGACTGTGCGAACGCCCCCGTGCGCCTAATTTCCGCTCAATTTAGCCAGGTCGGCTTCCGCCTGCCGGGCAGCACTGGAGGTCGGATACTTTGCGATCACTTCACGCAGCAGGGCCTCTGCCTCATCATTACGCCCCAAACGGGACAATGCCACCGCCTGCGACTGCATGGCCTGGGATACCTTTGAGTGGTTATCCGGATACTGGGAGCGCACCTTATCGAAGGCCGTGACCGCTTCACCATATTGTTCCAGGCGAAGATAACAGCGACCCTGCCAGTATTGGGCGTTTCCAGCCAGCTCCGTGCCGGGATAGCGGGCAAGGAAATCGGTAAAGAGCCCCAAGGCTCCGTCGTAGTCATCGTTCAACCAGACTTCCTGGGCCTTCCGATATACCGCATGGACATCCGCCGAATCATCCCCCCCCACAACAGGGTTGGCGATAGGCGGGTTTGTCACTTCTTCATCGGGCTGTGCCGACGTGGGCGGCTCGATGGCGATCGTATCCGTACCCGTGCTTGAAGGAGCAGATACGGGCGCGAAACCGGAACCGGACGTCGTCAAATTGAACTGCTGATAGATGGTCGCGGTCAGCTCGCCCAACTGCTCTTCGAGCGAATCGAGCTTAAACTGGTTCTCTTCCACCATGCTGCGCAGTTTTCGGGTCTGCTCTTCACTGGCATCGACGCGGCTCACCAGATCAGATGTCGTCTGATTCAGCTTTTTAATGGTGCCGTCGAGACTGTTGTTGAGATTGGTCACCTTGCGGTGGGTATCGTAGAGCAGGGTCTCCACCTGGTTTGATGCGGCGCTCACATCCAGCGCGACGCTTGCGATGGCGAGTACGCCCGCACACCATGCGTTCCGTCCCATAACGAGTGCTCCTTATTGTATCGTTCAGCCCGGGCCGCTGACCCGGGTCAATTCACCAACTACTTACTCACGGCCACGCAATTGCTTCAGGTCTCGCTCGGCGTGGGCCGCCGCCGTAGAAGTGGGATAATTCGCCACCACTTCCTCCATCAGCGCGATCGCCTCATCCCGCTCACCAAGCCGGAAGTGACCTACCGCCTGGTTATGCAGGGCAAAGGCCATATAACTGCTGTCAGGAAAATCCCGACGCAACACTTCGAAGGCACGAATGGCGCGGGAATATTCACTCTGATTCAAGAGCGTCTTACCGAGCCAAAACTGGGCCTTGTGACGCTGATCGGAACGGGGATAGTCCTGCAGGAACGCCGAAAAAGCCGACTCAGAAGCCGCATAGTCTTCTTGGTCGTAGTGCTCTTTCGCACGGTTATAGACTTCCAGATCGCCCGACGAGGCCGACTCCGAGGGCACCACTACGGGCGGCGCGGCCGCTGCGGTGTCGCCCCCATCGCTGTTGCTCCGGGTAGGCGGTACGATCTCAATCCCAGTGCCACTGGTGCTACCCCGAGGGGGGCGCACCGACTCTGAAATCCCCCAGTGACGATAGAGGGTTGATTTCAGATCGGCCAGCATCTTCAGCAGATTGTCGATCTTGTGTTGGTTTTCTTCAATGAGCGACGTCAACAAACGCATTTGACGCTCATTTTCGTTCACCCGCTGAATAAGGGCCGCGGCGTTCTCATTGAGCTCTGCCAATGACGGCTCGAGCCCCTCGTCCAGCAGGGTGACCCGCTGGTGCATATCCGTCACGACGGTTTCCATGTTGCGACCGCCTGTGCTGACACAGCCGGGCATCAAGGTCACCGCCCCGAGGGCGAGCACGAGTATGGTGTATTGAATGCGCACGCTAAAACCGCTTCCAACCGTTACATGGACCGGGCTTGGAGGAACTCACAACGGCGATTACGGGACCAGGCGGATTCGTTGCTTCCGATGGCTTCGGGCGCTTCTTCACCGAAACTGATAGTAATCAGGCGGTCGCCGGAGACACCAAGCTGGCGCAGGTGCTCGCGAACACTCTGGGCACGGCGCTCACCGAGGGCCAGGTTATATTCCTGTGTACCGCGCTCGTCGCAGTGACCCGCTACCTGAATGATGACACCGGGTACTTCTTTGATGCGTTCTGCGTTCTCACGCAAGATCTCCAGCGCACGCCCGTTCAGGGTGGAGGAATCATAGTCGAAGTAAACGGTCTTCAGTCCCTTGTCCGGCGAAAAGAGCAGTTGCTCCAGGTTCAAATCCTGATTCATACCGGGATCGCCATCGTCCGACTCCACATCGGAACCGCTGGCGCTCTCATCGGTCATCGTGTCGTCGAGAATGGGACCCTTATCGCCCTTCTTACAACCTACCATGCTGAATGCAGCCAGGCTGAGGCAGAGGGAAAGAGTGAGGAAGTGACGGAGAGTCGAGAATTGGGTTGGCATAGTCAGTACCCTTGGTATTTTGGTTAAATTACACGCACATCCACAAAATGGGTGCCAGACGGAAGCCCGTTTGTATTGCAGATTCATCCCGTTTTAGAGCAACCCAGCGCCGCAAACGCCGAAGCATTTTCCAGCGTGAGGCTATTCTACCTGCACACCCCTTCGGAACACAACTCATATCATGGAAATCCGCTCGGTTACTTTCCATGACGTTCTAAGTCTCTAATATCGAGCGGGCTGGAAAGGTTCCGCAGGGGGTGAAATTCCTCTGCCAGGAAGGGAAAACGGATAGCACCGCCCCCCCCACTGGGACCTGCTAAACCCGTTCAATAATGGTGGCCGTGGCCATTCCGTGGCCGATGCACATGGTCTGAAGACCATAACGTTTTCCAGTGCGCTCAAGCTCGTGGACCATCTTGGTCATCAAAATTCCCCCCGTTGCGCCAAGGGGGTGGCCCGTGGCGATGGCACCCCCGTTCGGGTTCACTTTACTCATGTCCGGTTCTAATTCTTTGGCCCAGGCCAATACGACACAGGCAAACGCCTCATTGATTTCAATCAAATCCATATCGGCCAACGTGAGTCCGGCCTTCTCGAGAACCTTCTTCGTGGCTGGAATCGGGCCCGTCAGCGTCAGACGGGGGTCGCTCCCCACCACTACCCGTGCCACGATACGGGCCTTTTTCTTGAGCCCATATTTCTTAATCGCGCCTTCACTGGCCAATAGTACCGCCGCCGCTCCATCCGAAATCTGGCTCGCGTTCCCCGCCGTGATGCGACCGTCTTCCTTGAAGATGGTTCTCAGGGTGCCCATTTTCTCCACATCGATGCTCTTACGGAAGCCCTCATCCACGTCAAGCACCCGGGTCTCGCCGTCTACCGTGACGGTCATGGGCATAATCTGGCTCTTGAAGGCGCCCGCCTCGGTCGCCGCAGCAGCACGGCGGTGACTCTGGGCCGAATATTCGTCCAGGTCGTGACGACTCAGGTCCCATTCTTCGGCTATATCCTCGGCACAAATCCCCATTGGACGCAAGGGGAAAGGAAACCCTGCAAGAAACTCTTCGGTCAGCCCCCCCCAGTCGCTGCCCATGGGTACCCGACTCATCATCTCAATACCGGAAGCAATCACGAGATCCATATCCCCACTCGCAATGGCCTGACTGCCGAAGTGCACAGCTTGTTGGCTGGAGCCACACATACGATTCAGCTGGACGCCGGGCACCTCAACGGGAAAACCGGCTTTCAACAAGGCCAGTCGGGCAATATTCGCCCCCTGCTCTCCGATGGGGGAAACGCACCCGGCGATGATGTCGTCTACCTGGGACTTATCAACCCCGGCACGGGTGCACAATTCATCGAGCACACCGGCCAACAACTCCACCGGGTGAATGTCATGAAGCCCACCATTTTCTTTGCCACGGGCGACGGGGGTACGAACGGCATCGACGATATAAACATCGGACATGATTGCTCTCCTTGGTGCTCACGCTTTGGGTTTCGATTCACGGAAGTTGGCGCAGCCCACACCTATTCCTAACGGTAAGTATAATCGAGATTGCGGTCTATTGCCACCGCGGGTACCCGGGCATCTGCTCAGTGCCGCAGTGCCAACGTCACGAGATAGGCGCAGTGATCGGAGGCCACGACATCCTGAAGCACCTCAGTGGCGACGATGCGCCATGATGCGGCCGGGGCGTACATAACATAGTCGATTTTTATTTTCGGATCATCAGACGGAAAGGTCGGTGGCGGATTCTCTTCGTGAGCGGCGGTCCAGTGGCGCCCCAGGATCCCCAGGGTCGAGCTACCGGGGGTCGCATTAAAGTCGCCCGCGAGAAGGGACGGCATCGATTTATCCCCCGCCGCATCAAGCAGGGCTTCTGCCTGGGCATCCCGTTCCGAATTGGATTCATGATCGAGATGAGTCCCCACAAATTGCAACGTCGGCCCACCGGGTAGCGTCAGGGTGGCAGCAATCGCAGCCCGCGGTTCTTTGCCCTCTGTGTACGGCAGGGCAATGCGACGGGTCGTCTCGAAGGAAAACCGGGAAAGCAGGGCCAGGCCATACTCGCCCCCATCATGATCCATCGCCTTGGCAAAGATCGAGGTCATCCCCGTGCGTTGGGCCAGCTCCGTCGCCAGGTCATAGCCCTGGGCGCGCCGGGTCTTAAAGTCCACTTCCTGTAGCGCGACGAGATCGGGCTTGGCGTCGATGATGACTTTCGCCACACGGTCGAGATCAAACGTCCCCTCCGTCGTCGCGCCATGGAGGATATTGAACGAGAGTATATTGAGGGTCGTTTCTTTCATAATCTCCGCCTGAATTTCCGAAAACATGCCCATAACGAGCCATGTCGCAATCGTGACAACCTGTCGTAACGTCCCCAATTCCCCATCCTTCGCGTTTGCGCTATTCGGGCTCTTCAATCGTGTAGAGCCACCAGCGGCGTTGCGTCTCGCCCCCGGACCGGGGACGCCGTTCAAAGTAGACCCGCATGATGCGGCCATCCGTCGTTTCAAACCGATACCAATGCTTGTGTACATACCGCTCACCACTCCCGTGGGAACAGGGCCCGAGTCCTTTGCCGGAAGAGAGCAGTGCAACTACCGGATAGGAGATCCCTCGCCAGACAACGGCCTGTGGCACCAAGGGCTCACCGACGGCGAGAGGATGCTCCGCCGCCCCTGAGTTAAAGACCGGCTGGACCGATTCACTGACCAGTTTTTCTCGCGCAGTGCGCGGCATGACTCACATCACCTGGGGGTTGCGCGGCGTACCAAAAAATGGTGTCATGAAACGAAACTGCTCGTCCCGGATAGTGACCGTTCATGCCGCAATTTTATGGGTCCCACTATACCAGATGAACCGTAACAAGCCCAAGCCCATCAGGGGCTCTGGAATCACCCGCGTGCTTCGGCCACCAACTGTCCAATCCGTTTGCACCGTTCGGTAATAGCCTTCCAATTGCCCGTTGCAAGATCATCTTTTTTGGCAATCCACGTGCCGCCCACCGCCGCTACCACGTCCAGTGCAAGATAAGCGGCGAGGTTATCCGCGCTCACGCCGCCCGTGGGCACGAATCGTATGCCCGTGTGGGCGTAGGGGCCAGACAGGGCACTCAACATCGATGGTCCCCCCAGCGCCCCCGCCGGAAAGAACTTCAGCACCGTGCACCCCGCGGCCATGGCCCCTTCAATATCACTTGGCGTGGCCACGCCGGGCACGAAGGGCAGCCCGAGTGACTGGGCGGCCGACACGATCGCTGGATTGAAGCCCGGTGCCAAGGCAAATTGAGCACCACATTCCCGGGCGGCGTTGAGATTCTCGGCAGTCAGCACCGTGCCTGCACCCAGGATGAGGGATGGTCGCTCGTTAGCCAGGAGGGCAATGACGTCTGCGGCGGCAGCGGTTCGAAAGGTGATTTCGGCGACGGGAAGCCCCCCCTCCAAGAGCGCGTCGGCGAGGGGTAGTGCCGCCTCGACTGAATCGATGGCAATCACGGGGACCACGCCGTAGTGGGACAGGCGGTCCAGAACATTCTCTGGGGGCATTGTAAATTCTCCTCCAACTTCAATGGGAGTACGTGCAGGTGGGTTAGCTCAACTTCGCTCTTCGAGTCGGTTCAAAGGTCGAAACGGTGAGATTCGCGTTTGGCAACGCGTTTTTCTCGCGCGAATTCTTCAATGAATATAGTGGCGTTGAGTATACCGGTCGTGAGAATTCGTCGCAATGAAGAATCTCAACGCTGTGAACAGGGCCCATCCCGAGCCCGATTGGTCTTGAGGCCGGATCCGGGCCCAATATCATCATCGTGTTTCGTCCGCCCCTTTCCCCGTGGTAAGGTACCCAACCCCATCAGAAAACCCAACACGGAGTAACGCCGAATGATTCGCATCAGCCTGGTCACCCTGTCTCTCACCTTTGCCGCGTTTCTGCCTGCCAAAGAGATCCCCAAAGTAATCTTTGATACCGATATGACGGGTGATTGCGATGACTGCGGCGCGCTGGCCATGTTACACGCGCTGGCCGACAACGGTGAAGTAGAAATTCTGGGCTGTATCGCGAGCTACGGCGGGATGCCCTGGGTCCCAGGCTGTATTGATGCCATCAACACCTACTACGGGCGGGGCGACCTCCCGATTGGTGCCATCCATGAAGAATATGGTCGCATCGAAAGTCGCTACCTGAAGACCATCGCAACCGACACCGAACGCTATGGACATGATGTCGTGACCAAGGAGCAGGTGCCCGACCACGTGAGCGTCTACCGCAAGCTCCTTGCCGGACAGCCCGATGGCAGCGTCACCATTGTAACGGTGGGGCGTCTCAAGGCCCTGGTCGACCTGCTGAACTCTACGGCCGATGATCACAGCGATCTCGATGGCATCGAATTGGTCAAGAAAAAGGCAAAAACGTGGGTCTGTATGGGGGGACGTTATCCCAATCCGGAAGAAAAAGGCGAAGCCAATTTTCAAACCTGGGGCGGTGCAGGTTACAGTACGGCGGCGGTGGAGTTATGGCCCCTTGATGTCACCTTTTCGGGCTGGGAAATTGGTCGGGCAATCATGACGGGGCACCAACTCATGACCCAATCCGATGACAACCCGGCGGCGCGGGCCTATCGCCTCTTTTTGGGTGACAAAAAGAACCGTGAAAGCTGGGACCAGACGGCCGTGCTGGTCGCGGTTCGGGGCACATCTCCCTGGTGGAATGTAGAAACACACGGGCACAATGACGTGCGAGAAGATGGCATCAACGTGTGGAAGAGGGAGCCCGATGCCGCCCAACGCTACCTTGTTCCGAAGGTCCCGCCGCAAGAGGTCGCGGATCTTATTGAATCCCTCATGTGCGCAGCACCGGCAAAAGCCGTCAACAAGAAATAACCTGGTGCCCCGTCAGAAAAAACGCATGCGGCGAAAAAGCCAGACGCCGAGCACGGCCAACAAGACGAGCAGCGCACACACTACGGCGAAAGCTACATTGCTATCCGTCCCGGGCATCCCCCCCACATTTATCCCCAACAACCCGGTCAACAGACCGAGTGGGAGAAAAACGGCAGCGACCAGCGACAGCACATACATGGTTCGATTCATCTGCTCGGCGAGTCGCCCCGCAAGCTCTTCCTGCGTAACGGCTGCCCGCTCACGGGAGGCATCCAAATCTTCAACGTGTCGGGTCAAGCGGTCGGCGGCTTCGCGCAAGCGGGCCCGATCCAGATCCGACAACCAGGTAACCCGCTCGGACTGGAGGCGGGCGACGACATCACGCTGGGGGGCGAGATAGCGCCGTAAGGCAATGGCTTGTCGCCGCACTTCCCCCAGGCGCGTGCGCAACTCGAAGGTCTGGGCGGACACCACCAAATCCTCCAGTTCGTCCACTTCGTCGTCGAGGCCGCCCATAACCGGCCCCATGCGCTCGATCAGTTGCAAAATCAGCGTGGGCAGAAAGGCCCCGGGAGAATCGGGTCCCTCCCCTTTCTCGAGACTGTCCCGGATATCCTGCACGGCCATGACGCGCTGGCCCCGTAGTGTGATAATGTGATCGGCGTCGAACCACACCCGGATGGAGGTCATATTCTCCGGGTCTTCGCCTTCGTTGAGATTGACACCCCGCAGGGTAGCCACCATGCCGCCGGCGAGTATCAGGCTCCGAGGCCGAATCTCTTTGGCAAGGAGGGCTTCGCAGGTAAGATCATCCAACCCCGAATGCCCCCGCAGCCAGCACTCCGTTGCCTCCTCGCGGCAATCGAGATGCAACCAGCGGCTGTGACCCGATGGTATTGGGCGTTCAAATTCCTCGAAATCGAGGGCTGTCGCTCCTCCGTTGCCGTCCAACTCGCACGCCCAGATTAGTCCCGGAAACTCCGTCATTGCACGCTCCTGACCTGGTGATAGGGCTGTCGCCGACCACATCTCCAGCATGGGGGCAACACCCTTGTCCGAAACCAGTATGGATCACCGCCAAGAAAAACGCCAACATGGCCCACGCCGAGGCCATCTGCTGCTGTCAGGAAGGACGGGAATTCAAGTACTCGGCGTGCTTCCCTGCATGGCGGTCAAAGTACCCAAGTGTGGACGCCCACATTTCCACGACCTGAAGATGGTGCAACATCATATATTTGTCCACATCACGCGCATATCGCTCAGGGCGGAAACCCTCGGCAAATACGAGTCCGTAGTCTTCCTTGAATTCAAGGCACAGGGCATGTACTTCATTGGCCAGGAGAGCGCGGCTCTCCAAACTGGAATTCCGGTATGCTTTGAGATAGCCAAAGAAGGACTGCAAGTAGGGGCTTGGCTCACCCAGAGAAACTTCCACGTCCCCCACTTCCATCCGCAGTCCCCGCTCCAAAGCCCGAATACTGCGGAACACATCATTTTCCACTTCCAATGTTTCTACATAGGGAACCACATCGCCTTCCACAAACACCATGGGCACGATTCCATTGCTCACGACCACTTCGGCGTAAGTAGAAAGCAATTGAGCGCGATGGTCTCCTTCGGAGGGACCACCACCGAACGGGTGATAGTGCCCCATTGCGACAACCGTATTGCCGCGCACCCACAGATCAACCGTATCGCCAAGGTAGGGCAGTTCTTTTCGGTCCAGCCAGGCGCTCAAACCATTGGGCAGAGTTTCTGGAAGAAAGGAATTCCAGGTCCGAATCGGTTCATGGCGCAACGCCCCTTCGGCATCACGTACGATGGCAAAGAGATGGCCACCACGGGTATCCACCAGATCTTCCCGGAGCGCGTTCTGATACCGGGCTACCTGGATTGGGCTGACCAGGAACCGGTTCAACTCACCCGTTTCGGCGGCCGGGTCGGGAAAGACCAGACCGGGCACATAGGTCGCGATCAGGTATCCGTAGACTGCGATAGGCCGGGTAGGTGACAACACCATCGGCAGCGCCAGCACAAAGGCAACCAGATAAACGATTCTCCGATACCCCCTTGCAGGGCCAAGCCAATTGCGGTAGACATACAGGGTGTCATGACGTACTTCCATGCTACACCTTCAATCCTTTTTGGGTTGGAATAACTTTTTGCATTATTTTTAGTCACTCATACGATTTGGTATGTAAATGCGGTATTCGGTGCCCTCGGGTCCGTCGTCTGGATACAGGGCTGGCCCTTTGTATGGATTGGCATACGACTGGGTAAGCAGTCTGAATTGGATCGGAGCGGGGCCCAAGCCCTTGCGGGGACTTGCCCTGGTCAATCGCGGGGGTACGAACCCACCGTTTACGTGCACTCCGCAACCACTTCCTACCGTTCGGTAGCTTGTATGAGGCCATTCAATCGGGATCACCCGAGGACTCTTTCGAGCCTAACCTGTTGCTAACACGCTTCTTATGCTCACTACAGGTATCATTATATTTAACATCAGACCGTGAAGCAGCTGTTGCTATACCCACCGTATATGCACATATCGTGCCAGAGTTCCCATGAGATTGTGGATGCAACACAGCGACGCGCGTACAATTCGCACGGAAGTCGTGGAAGGATGTGGGCAACTCCCCATCGTGGCCGGGCAGCGGCAATGTCACGAAGAGCGTGACGTTCGGGGAAAAAGTCGGATTCGGCGCATACGTACCCCAAGGTCTGAAAGTCCTCCGCAGCCCGACCGAGAAAGTATAGCATAGTAAACATACCCTACTCCTCCTCCCACCCTTCCTACCCGGGTGAATCCGAGTGCCACCGCAGTCCCTTCCACAGAGATTTCCATAGCGTCGCGCCCCACCAAGGCGCCCCCTCCTTTCGCCTGGCGATGAGTCTTCCACAGCAGCATTGAAGATTGAGGTATGTTCCGACTACGCTATGGCGGTCGAAATATGGATTTCGTGTGAAACGCTTACGACAGGGAGCTACCCGATGGGGGCAGGTCAATCTGGCGGATAGCACGGATGTCGAGTCCGGTGGCTATAACCGCATCGTGGACCCACCTCAGGTTAACGAAGTCTCAACCAGAAACCTGCCAGCAAAATGGGGGACGGATGAATACCGTAATTCAAGACTGCAATGCCTATTTCGGAGCCGCGCCACGCTCCTTTTCCTTGATGGAGCGCTTTCGCTATCTTAAAATTTTTGGGCCCACGGTACGCCGCGTTCCAAACGATAAGCTCAATCTCCTACTGGACAACGCGTATTCCCTGTTTAAAGAAGGAACAATCGTGTGGGGACATATCGTGCAGGCTAACTACCTGCTGTATGATCGGAACAATACTTCCAATTGCCCCGCCGATATCGTGTATTCACCCACGGCAGCACGGGGCGGGAATCCTGCGAAACTGGGACACATCGCGCGGGAACTCTACACCTTGAAGGGCACCAAACCGGCCAACAGGAAGACGGACCTCATCGCCGAGTATCTAACCGATGAAACGTCCCGCCCTATGGGCATTCCCGTGCCCACCGAGATCGCGTCAGCCGAGGGCTACCTGATGACGACAACCTTCATCGTCCGCAAACACCTGCCCGGACGAACCCTCTTTCAATCCGCCTTCCCCATTGTGGTCCACCCCCAGAAGACGCACCTGGCGCTGCCCCTACCCGAGCGCTACTGGCCCCGCTCGCTGGTGCAGCAATGGATTAGTTAGGGCGTGTCTGTCAACCACGACAGAGGAAACCTGGCAAAGGTGACTTTCTGATAGGGCGTCTCGTCCCCCCGCTCATAGAGGATACCGATTTGACCGTCGGGCAGGATGGCCAGGCAGGAATAGGCCGCTGGCCCTTCGTGGAGCACCCGAGACACAGGCCAGGTCACCCCTTCATCGCGACTGAGCCGCATGGTGAGCCGCTCGCGCTTGGTGCTTGCCGGATTGGAAAAAAGCAATTGCTCCTTCGATTCATCGTTGTACCAGAGCAGACTCGCTTGACAGATAGGCTCGATGAGCCCTTTGTGGGGTTGGGCTGCATCCCAGGTCTTCCCCCGGTCTTTGGATACCGCCACGTAGCGGTGGTTTTCCTGACGGTTATTGCGCATGTTGGCAAGCAGGTCACCATTCTTCCGCTGGACCAGCATCCACTCCTCGGTGTACTCCCCTGCCGGACCGCCCATGTGCCACGTTTTGCCTCCATCGTCACTAAAGATAAAGTGGCTGTAGAGCGCGTCGCCCGACTTGCGGCTCAGCGGAAAATAGAGACGGCCGTCCCGGTCCTGATAGCCCCGACCGGGTGACGTCCAGGCAGCCTCCCACACAGGATCTTTCACGTCGGCGTTAATATTCCGGGGCTTGCTCCAGGTGA
>JAUIMA010000110.1 GCA_030432675.1 Candidatus Hydrogenedentota bacterium
TGGGGGAAAATCTCCCGTGCGGCTATTAGCCGCCCTGGTGAGCCGGATGGGTGGCGTTTTCGAGGGGCTCTTATTTTCCAGCCGCGCTCCCCAGATTCCTCCTGTGTTTATCCTGGGGCCGCCCCGCTCCGGTTCCACCTTGTTTTTTCAGGCCTTCTGCACCTGTTTTCAGGTGGCCTATCCCAATCGGCTGGGTCGGGTGCTCTGGTTTGCGCCCGCCTTCGCCCTCTGGGTTACACACCGCTTTTTCCCGGCATACACGTCTGATTTTAAAAGCAGATATGGTCTGAGCGCAGGGGGTGCCTCACCCTTCAGTCTGACCATGCTGAACCTCTTCCTGAGCCGTGACGCCTATGTGGGGGCGAATGATATCGCTCCCCGAGACGCCCGCCATATCGCCCACATATTCGGTCGGATGGAAGGCATCGTTGGGGGTGCCGTGGTCTCGAAGAACCAACGCTATAATCAATGGGTCCGATTTCTGGCGGACCTGTTTCCGGATGCCATTTTCCTCGTCATGTCCCGTAAGCCTGTTGGACTGTCCCTTTCGCTCCTTCGTGCACGTTACGAAGTGGCAGGGAGTTTCTCGTCGTGGTATCTGTTGAAGCCCTTGTCCTACCAGGGCGAGGCGGAGGCGGAGCCCGAGCGGGAGGTGGCCTGGCAACTTCAGGGGATTATGGAAGACTTGCGCCAGGATATGGACGCTATCGGCCCGGAACGATTCGCCGTGATCGAATACGAAGCTTTTTGTCGCGCGCCGCGGGCGTACATGGGGCAGGTGGCGGATTTTCTAAACGAACGGGGCGTGGCCCTGACATGGCGGGAGGGCGAGCATCTGAGTTCACCCTTTGAATCCGTTTCGACCCGAACCGATAATCTGACCGAAGCACAGGTCCTGGCGGTAGAGTCGGCCTGTCGTGAAATTTTTCCCGAAGACAAGTTGCCCACCCTTCCCTGCGTGACGATTGGATATGATGGCACCGACGCCCCCAAAGTCTGATACGGTCGACCGGTCAAACTACCTCATTCCCGGCCCCGCACTTTTTCGCTGTCCGCCCCTGGTACAGTTGCAGTGGGGAGCCCTGTCTGTGCCTGGTTTGTCAGGCCGTTCTCCAGACGCCGAGAAGGAGCTGGGTGAGAAAATCCGACGTTGGTATGGGGTCAAGCACTGCATCCTGACAGACTGCGCCCGCAGCGCCTATGCCCTCTATCTTCGATCCACCGGGATCCAGGGCGAGATCGTGGTGCAGTCTCAGATGTCTTATCCACTCGCTGCGGTGTTGGCCCAACATGATATGGAGCTGGTCTTTGGGGATGTGGCCGATGACTTTTGTTTGACCGTGGAATCACTGGAGGAGGTGGTGTCGGAGAAGACCCGCGCTATCAACGTGACCCACATGTTTGGACAGGTCGCACCCATCGATCAAATCGAGCAGTGGGCGAAGGACCGGTCCATTCGCGTGTTGTCGAACATGGTGCTGGTACCGGGGGGCATCACGCTTGCTGGACGACCCTTGGCCTCCTATGGTGATGCCGCCTTCCTGAGTTTCAGCTTTGACAAACCGCTGCAGGGTATTTGGGGCGGGGCACTGCTTACGGACTCCGACGAAATCTATGAGCAGGCCCTTGCGGTGCCCCGAGAGATGGGTCCTGCTTCCAACATACGGAAGTTGGTCGGACATTGCCTTCTGTCCTATCGCTATAAGCAGTGGCTGGGTCCGGCACAATATGTATCCAAACGTCTGTCCGGACGCTATCTGGCAGACGACAATTATCGGCAGTGTCTTGCGACCAGGTTTCCAACGGATTTTTCCCGGCATAAGCCCGGGGTGATCCACCCCGTGCAGGCGCGATTCGCGAGCAACCTGATAGACCGGGCAGACTCCGTGGGTGCCCTTCGTGAAGAGAACGGGCAGTACGCCACCTCGCTCCTGCGGGGTGTGCCGGGGTTTTCGCCACCGGTGGAGGGACCGTATCCCAATACGTACCAGAGTTTTCCGATTCTTGTGGATGATACCCTGTGTCGATATCGCCTGGGCGTGGAGCTGGCGGCCCGGGGCATCGAGAGCAAGTGGCGCTATTATCCCGTGCACGCCTTGCCGGAATTTGCTGCCTGTCGCCGTGGGGATATGTCGAACACTGAGCGGTTGTGGCGGCAGCACCTCTTGCTGCCCGTGATCTATGGCACCCGGAAGCAGGTCGCGTATATCGTGGAGTCACTTAAACAATCCCTATCCAAGGCCAAGAGAGAGCAGGTTTAACATGAACGTCGTTGCGCAGGAGGAGTGCCCGGATTTCTGGGAAGACTTTTCCCGATCCCATTCTGACTTGTTGTTTCACCGTGCCGTGTGGGGGGACGTCTTGCGTCAGGGATACGGGTGGACGCCACTCTATGTGTGGCTCGAAGAGAATGGAAAGCCTATCCTAGGGTTTCTTGGTGGAATTTACAATGTGGGCTTTATGCGGATGCTTTACGCGTCGTTGCCTTACGGGGGGCTGGTGGGGGACAGTTCGCGGGTCGCGGACCTGGTTGGATTGCTCGGAGACGCGTTGCGCGACAAGCGTATTCATCAGGTGCGCTTGGCGGAGTGGGGGGTGCGTCCGGAATTGGAATCCCTCGGTTTTGAGGCCGTAGAACTGAGTGCCCATCGCGTGAATCTCGCGGCGTATGACGAAGAGACCTATTTTAAGGCCTTGCCCCATTCGGTGCGGAAGAACGTGAAGCGAAGTCGCCGTGAGAGTTTGGAGATTTCCGAGCTTACGGACCGCGATGAGGTGGTGCGGGTCTTTGAGCTCTATGCGAATTCCATGGCACGTAATGGTGCGGCGCTCAAGTACTCAATCGGTCGTTTTTACGCAATCTTTGATGTGCTCCGTCCCCTGGGGTTGGGTACGATTCTCGTGGCCCGTCATGGGGATACCATCGTCTCCGCCAATGCGCTGGTGCGCTCCGATGAGATTGTGCATGATGTCCAGCTATCCCACGACCACGCCTATCAGCACATGCGGCCCACTGATGCGGTGATGTTCGGGTCTATTCAGTGGGCCATGGCGCAGGGGTGTCACACCTTTGACTTTATGGCATCTCCCAAGGGGGACGACAACCTGGGGCGTTTCAAGGCCAAATGGCTTGCCGATGACATTCCTGCGGCAACCTACATTGTGACCTATTCACCCCTGCGGGCGAGACTGTGGAATCTTGCGCTCCGGGCTTCGGGGACCCGTCTGGGCGTCTGGGCCGTGGGCGTGCTTCGTCGCGTGCGGTAATACGATGTGCGTTGGCCCGTGGTCACCCTGGCGTCGCGCGAAAGGTTGCCGCTCCTAGTAGACGGGCGCTATCCGGAGGTTATTCGTCGGACGTGATGGCCTGCTTCTTCAGCATGTAGAGGATGCGTTCCTGATTGATGCGTACCCGGACAAACATGTCGGCGAGCAATCCGGTTACGAAGAGCACGATCCCCAGACTTCCGAAGAAGGCTCCGGTGAAGCCGGCCCATTTGTGGGGCGTGAAGTTTCCCGTCTGCACGTAGTGCCAAAGCAGGAACAGCCCCAGCAGCGTCGCCAAAACGAGGGAGATCAAGGCACCCAGACCGAAGACCCGCATGGGGTAGTAGTCCCGAAAAGTGCGGAAGATAATCTTGCTGGTGTTGTAGGCGTATCGGGGAATGTTGCCTGCGACCCGTGATTTTCCGTGGGAGCGTGTGCCTTGCACCGGAATCGGTACTTCTTTTACCTGGAGTCCCTTGAACGACAAGTCCAGGAAAGACTCCTGGGTGTAGGTAAACTCGCCCAAGAGATTCAGCTGCAACAGTACGTCCCGACTATAGGCGCGAAAGCCGCAGGAAACATCATGAAAGCGGACGCCCGTCAAGGAGCTGATGAGGAAGGACATGGCCTTGTTACCGTAATAGCGCACGGCGTCCATCTCGGGCACGAGACTACGGTCTTTGAAGCGCGAGGCACTAACCCAGTCGACTTCGCCATCGAGTAGGGGTTGGAGGAGTTTGGGAATGTCTTCCGGCGCAAACTGTCCGTCAGAGTCCACATTCACGACATAGGAGGCCCCAAGGGAGAGGGCGTGGTTGATACCGGTTTGAAAGGCGGCACCGACTCCTTTGTTCTTGGGGTGGCTCACGACGACGGCACCTCCCGAGCGCGCTTCTTCAACCGTCGCGTCGGTCGAGCCATCATCGACGACAATGACTTGCACGTCGTCAATTCCGGGAATCTCACGGGGTACCCGTGCCACGACACCCTGAATCGTGGCCGCTTCATTGAGGGCGGGCATGACCACGCACAACCGGATGGGTGGCGTGGCGTTGGCCTGGTGGGTATCGTCTGACATACACGACCTTACTGCAAGAAGTGGCACCCGTAGGGCGACGGGCTCCTACCCGCCGGTCAAGTATAGGAGAGGCTCAAAAACAAAGTCAACGGGGCGACGCTCCTAGAGATATCCCAAACCTTCTAGGCGTGCGCGGAGCTCTTCTTCCTCTTCATCGGTCAGCCCGGTGCTCGCGGCTTCGTTTTGTTCGCCTACGGCTTCGAAAGAAACGGGTCGGGAAGCGAGCAACGCCGGATCCAGAATACCTTCCAGCACCTTGCCATCCATGTCGTCAGGGACGGGAAGGCCAAGTAGGTAGAGAATGGTGGGGGCCATGTCGATGAGGCACCCGTGTGTTTCTCCGCCGAGGCGTGCACCGTTGCCGTTTGCCATGA
This sequence comes from Candidatus Hydrogenedentota bacterium, assembly GCA_030432675.1. Classification (GTDB taxonomy): domain Bacteria; phylum Hydrogenedentota; class Hydrogenedentia; order Hydrogenedentales; family JAEUWI01; genus JAEUWI01. Next base: position 4,720 of record JAUIMA010000110.1, read on the forward strand.
CGATGCCCTCCATGAGGTGGTTGCCATAGAGGGTGTTATTGGCGTACACGGGTTCGCGGGATTGAAAGCCGAAGAAGCAGACAGGCATGTGGGCCTTGTCCAGCGGCAGGGGCATGACGTCGGGGCCCCAGGGGGTGTAGGGGCCGTGGTACATGTCTTCCTTTAAGTGAATGGGGTGGGCGATATGCTCGCCGGTGTCGGGGTTCTTCAGGTCCTTTAACCGCTCGACGATAGCATCCCGCACCGTGTTGTAATCCGATTCGGGGACAGAGCCATTGGGGCGGATACCTTCGGTGTTGATAAAAATGCCGCTCCAGCCAAAGGGGGCGTAGGCCCGGGTCTTGGACCAGTCCACATCTTTGTTGAGGTCGAGCATGCCGGGCAGCCGGAGGGAACCGGACGATTTCTGCAGGGTGGACTCAGGCGCTTCGGCTTTGAGCTTCATGGCGAACTTCAGGAACGGATAGGCGAGGCGCGTGGCGTTCTGGGGGGTGACACCAAGGTCCCACAACAGTTTCTTGAAGCGGACTTTCAGCGAGTCTTTGAGGACAATAAAGCCTTCACGCAGAAGCCAGCTATTCAGGTCGATAAAATAGTGGGTGGGCCCAAATCCGTGATCAGAGATGACAAAGGTCAGGCCGTCTTCTCCAACTTTGTCTGCCAGGCGACCGATGTATTCATCGCACATGGTGTAATAGGCATCGATACGGGGGCCAAACTTTTTGGCCATGGCCGCGTCATATTTGGGGTGGGTCTCGTCAAACCAGTGCCACAATTCGTGTTGAAGACGGTCCGTGCCCCAGATGTGTAGCATGGTGAAGTCCGGTTGATTGCGGTCAAAGAGCTTCTCACACACTTCGAATTTGGTGCGGTCCATGAACTCCAACTCTTCCAGGAAGAGGTTGGCGTTATGCTCAGAGTGGGCGCATACGAAGGACATGGTCTCGAAGAAGTGGGGATAACGGCCGTATTCGGCGACCAATTCATCGGCCAATTCGGGCGGATAGGCCCAGTCTTTGGCACCCTCAGGGGTCAAGAAGCCACTGATGAGGCTGCCCTGGATGGGCTTCACGGGATAGGTGGTGGGCACGTTGAGCACCAGCGATGTCTTACCGGCTTCCGTGAGATAATCCCAGATGGTCTTGCCTTCCCGTACGAGGGAATTGACCGGGCGTTCCCGTTTCTTTTCGGGATCGTAGACCAGGAAATCAAAGACGCCATGTTTACCCGGGTTCTTTCCCGTCATGAAGGAAGGCCAGGCCGCCGGTGTCTCGGGGGGGAAGATGGAGTCCAGTTCACCCACCGAACCGCCTTCGCAGAGGCGTTTCAGGTTGGGCATTTGTCCCGCTTCCATTCGGGGACGGAGGATGTTCCACGTGGCCCCGTCAAGGCCAATACACATGATTCTTCGGTTGTCAGACACCACCGTTATCCTTGGCTCGCTGGGCGCGTTGCACTTCGTTGCGGCCGGAAGACTACCCGGGCACAGATTCCGCACCCGTCGCGCGCTCGACGTAGCGGAAAGGCGTAGAATACAACATTTTGTTAGAAAAGCGCGACTCCCTGCTGAATTGTAGCTGATGTGGTACGATTTGTTACACCGGCTTGCCTTTTAGGCCAGTCTGGCGCTAGGATTGAGAGAGGACGTATCGCACCAAGGAGACCGCATGAGCGAGAGGCCGGACCATACGGAGCAACTGCTGGAGGAGATCTGTACCCTGTTGCGCCACCTGAAATGGATCATGGTGGCGGGGCTTGCCGTACTGATCGTGCTATTGCTGACGCTTATCGGGCTGGTATTCTTCCCGGTGCTCGTGGGGTTGGTGTTTGCCACCCTCTTGATCGCCGGACCCGTGGCCTACATTTACTACGTGTTTGTGGCGACGGTCAAGCAGCGGGAAACACGTCTCGCCACGGCAGAACAGAAACAGGTCGTCAGCTGAGGTTTCTTGTGGGCCGGAGGGCTTTTAGCCGATTCGGCTGGTGTCCTCATCCTGCCACAGATCCGCATTCTTACCCATTGCCACTTTGAGCGGCGCAGAGATTTCGTTTAACCGGGCAATTACTGCGGGCCCCATGTTGAAGGTGGCGGCCTGGAGGTTTCGGGCCAACTGTTCCGGTTTTCGGGCGCCGATGATGGCGCTGGTCACCCCGGGCTGTGCCAGAACCCAGCACAGACACATGGTGGCCATGGGAACACCAATCGCTGCGGAGTATTCCCGTAGGGCCAGAATGGTCTCCAGGAGCAAGCCTTCAACCCCCGCACCCCCGTGACGGACACCATCGCGATGTCCCGCGAAATGGCGGGTGCGGCGACGGGCTATTGGAATGTCTTCCACCGTATTCCAGTGGACGGCGAGCAGGCCTTGCAGCAGGGGCATGTAGACGAGCACACCCAATTGATGGGCCCTGCTCGAGGGGATGAGTTCATATTCCGCGGCGCGGCTTACGATGTTGTAGCCTACCTGATTGGATTCTGCGGTGCCTTGGAAGAACCAGTCGTCCAGATCTTCGTTTCCGAAGTTTGAGACGCCGATGGCCCGTATCTTGCCTTCCCCCTGGAGGGTTCGCAACATCTCACAGGCTTCCATGACATTGGGTTCTTCCTTTAAGGGCTGGCCCTGGGTGTCACGGACGGGTTTCTGGCGAAAGGGCCAGTGGATCTGGAAGAGATCAATATAGTCGGTGCCCAGCCGTTTCAGGCTCCCTTCACAGGAGGCCCGGAGACGTTGGGGCGTACAGTTCTGAGGCATGACCTTGGTGGCAATGAGTACCCGCTGGCGATCAGCGCCGAGGGCCTGTCCCAATACATGTTCGGAGGCCCCATTGCCATAGACTTCGGCCGTGTCGAAAAGATTGATGCCATGGTCGATGGCCACGCGGACGGTATCCGCCGCCTGGGCCGGGGTATGGGGACCCCAATATGCCAAATCCCCCAACTGCCATGCCCCAAAAGATAGTGCCGATACTTTAAGGCCCGAATGGCCCAGAGTACGAAATTGCATTCGCCGCTCCTTCTTGAACTACGCCGATAGGGGTATACTAGAGAATCAATCCCCTGCGTCGCAACTACTTATGCCTCGGAAGTATGGCCTATCGGAGGGCCTTTTTTCGTGCCCGCTCATAGGCTATCCAGAATCTGCGCACCGTATTCTCCGCATTCTCATCCAGGGATTTTCCCGAATAGGCGGCCTGCACATAGAGTTGGGTGAGCTCCCGGGCCTGTTTTTTCAGGTTTCGCATGGGTTTTGGAAAGGCATCGATGAACTCGTAGGGTGTCTGGCCTGTCTCTCGGGGCACCCCGAGATCATAGGCCAGCGCGCATAGGGCATCATAGGCATAGGTGACGTGGTCCGGCATACTACGTGCATCGCGCGTTGCCAGGGAGTTGGTATAAGGGCTGCAGGTGGCGATACTGCGGTCGATTTTGTGTCGTCGTCGCAAACGAGGTACGGCGGGCACGTTGGTCAACAGGGATAGCAATCGCTCCAGCCCGTCAAAGAAGCGGATGATGAAACGGGGAAAGCGGTTGCGCTGGCGGGCCATAGCAGCAGCGACGTTTGCGCCGAATTTCATAAGGGCGTATAGGGCAAAGAGGCCAAAGAGCCCCAGCACGGCCTGGCCCAGGCGCTCCATGAAGAGGGATTGCTCGAGGAGTTCCATGGGTTTGGAGGCGGTGGAAGCCAATTGAAAGGTGCTCCCCCGTGCCCAGGCATCGGTTTGATGTTCGTCGACGATGGCCATGGGGGGCAAGGCGGGTTTGGGCACCTGGGTGGCGGCCAGCATGACCATGGCCGTCATGACCACGCCCAGGACCATCCAGAAATAGCCCATGAGGGCGGGCATGGCGATCATCCGTGCGCGGAAGTATTGGCGGAGGCCGCCGAGGCTGGTCAGCATGAGGAGAAGCAAGGTTGCAACGGTGTAGACCCCGGCATAGAAGTGCCCGGCGGCGACCCAGCTTTCGCCGCCCTGTTGCACCACCCGAATGCCCAAGGTGAATAGAATCATGACCGGTACGGAAAAGTAGAGGATGGAAATACCCGGGTGCCGCTTGGAAAGCCGCTGGGACCGGTCCATGTTGTATTTGGGTTGGGGTTTCCGCTTGGGCTTGTAACCTTCTGTCGGGTCATAGGCTTCGATGATGTTCATAGGCATCATTTCTTTTCCCTGGGCTTCGGCGAAGGCCGCATGGGAGGCATTTTCGTAGAGCCCTGCCTCCGGCTCCGTGGGCGTCTTGGTGCGCATAGCCGCGTGAAACTTCCGGGCCGTTCCCGTGAGGATGCCTTCATCGCCTGCGGTCTTGTTTTCATCGACACAACACTCGTGGGTCAGGCGATTGACCACCCACCAGATAATGGCGATGATGGCCATGTTGAAGCCCGTCGCGAGCCAAGGCGCATCGTTCATGAAGTTGCGGGCGAAGGAGCCGCTGGTATCGTAAAAGGTCGAGGAAGACAGCGTATAGAGTCCGATGGTGCCGGCGAAGACGATGGGGAGAATCAGGGAGTCCGGGGAGCTGTCCCGGGCAAAGATCCGGTTACAGGCGACCACGCCCACCACAAAGAAGAAGGCGACCCACCGCATGGGGGTATCGTTTACGGCGGTGTAGATAAAGCGTACGTCGAGCAGAAAGAAAATGACCGAGTAAACCATGACAAAAATGAGGAGCGGTGTGGAAAAATCTATGGCCCAGTCCGCGAGGGTCTTCGGGGGTGTGCGCTCCATCGGCTGGCGGTCACTGTGCACCAGCGAACGATAGTCGGTAGCCCCCTCTTCAACCGGGGCATCTTCGTCGACGGTTTTGGGATCGGGCGAATTGAGCAGGGAATGAAAATCCGTGCTGGCCATTGGGGGCCGTCGCCTATCCGATGCGTGCTGGGGAGATCTCATGCAAACTACGCTCGTGTTCGATGTGGAAAACGGGAATGTGATGGGGTGCCAGGAAAGAAGCCGCTTCCTCGTAGGCACCCTGGTCCATAATCAGAAATACCGTGACATTAAATCCAGAAAGCTTGATGGCGCCCAGGGCGTGGGCCATGCGCTCGGTAATGATGGGCGCCACGATCATCAGGGTGGCGTCCCGGGGCAGCATGTGGTACTGGCTCATCACCAGACCCAGTCCGTCGAGCCCGTCGGTGGGAAGTACCCGCGCCAGATTGCGTGTGATACGTTGGATTTGAAAGGGGCCACGGGTCGTTTCCACGCAAAGGGGACTGATGGTGGTGGAGATGAGTTCTCCTTCCACCTCCGCATCCACCTCCTGCCGGCTCAGGGTTTCATGGCGGGCAATGTCATATTGGGCCACCTCGGCGGCATCGCGGGCATTGGTAATCAACCCTACCTGCTCGCCCGACATCTGGAGGAGGTAGGCGATGGAAGCCGTGGTGGTAATGGCCAATTCCATGCGCTCTTCTTTTCGGTCCGGTTTGTAGCTGTCCCCATGGAGATCGAGGACCAGGGTGCCACCGAGGACGCTGGAGGGCTCGTAGGTCTTAACGTGGAGCGAGCCCGTGCGTGCGGTGGCTTTCCAGTGGATGGTGTTAAGCGGATCGCCCGGCACGTATTCGCGGATGCTGTTGATGCGCGTGGGGTCGGCATAGATGCGGTTGGAGAGCTTGACCGGCCCCTGGGGGCGCTTGGTGGCCACGTTGAAGGTCTCGATGTAGGCCACGGTGGGCAAGACGGAGACATAGTCCTGCCGGACGCCTGTCCGAAAGCGGCGCTGGAGGCCAAAGAGGTCACCGGATTCCATGAGCAGGGGCCCGATACGGTGGTAACCGCGGCGGGGACATCGGAGGCGGTACTCGAAGGATACGGAATGGCCGGGCATGATAAAAGCCAGCATCTTGTTTTGGCCTACCCGGGGAAAGTCTTTCGGGTGGTAGTCTTCGATAAAAATCCATGGGATGGGCCAGCCCCGTTTATTTTCCACCAGGACCTTAACCGTTACTTCTTCGCCCTGCAACACGGTGTCGGTTGAAACCGTCCGGGTGCAGTCCAACCCCGAGAGCCAGGCCATGGAGGAGAAGTGGGCCAACCCCACCAACAAAAGAAAGGTATAGACCGCAAAGGCCATATAGGGACTCTGCAGTAAAAAGGCAGCGGCCAGGGCCACGCCACCGACGATGAACCAGATGAGATTGTTCATGGGGTCATGATAGCACGGAAGCGTAAGAATGTAGAATTGTAAATGAAAGGGAGGGAAACCCTGAGGGCGTCTGGGGGATTAACCACCGGGACACGGTGAACGAATCAAAATTCACTCTGGTGGGTACTTACCGTTACAATGGCCGGAGTAACCTAAGGAGTGGCATTCCATGAATGAAATTCAGCCCCAAGACCCCAACCGGGCCGTGGGGGATGTTTTACCCCAGCGTGCGGCCGAACCGGCACCCGCGCCCCATTCCGGGCAGGGTGTCACGCGCTATCTGGCACCGCTGCTGCTCGCGGCCATTGCGTTGGTGATAAACGTTTTCGCCTACCTGGCCCCGGACCCCGAAGCACCTACGCCCGAAGCGACTATGGTGAAAGAAACCATGTCGGTGGAGGACAAGATCAAGGCGGCAGAGCAGCTTCGCACCCATGGGGATCAGCTCTATGAAGAGGGCTACAGCTGGCTCAATGACAATGACAAGCTCAAGAGTGCGCATGCCTCCTATACCCGCGCCTGGGAACTGATTACCGGGAAAAACTATCCCTTAGGCGGCGGAGAAGGCAGTCTCATTGTCGATTCTATTCAATGCAGTATTTTACAGGATCATTTGCGCAACCGACTCTTGACCCTCGACGAGACTTTTGCCCGCAATGATAAGTTCAAGGAGTATCTGCCATGACGCATGGGCGCGCTTTGCCGGGGGGCGTGTCGTCATACCCGCCGGCCCCTTCGACGGCCGCAGAGCTCCGATTTGAGTGGACGACCAATGCGGTAGGCTGGTTTCTCATGCTCTCTGCAATCGCCCAGCTGATCTCTCGTAGCGGGATCTGGGTGCACCATGCCCATGTGGTACCGGCAACCATTCTGACGCTCATCTCAGTGGCCTTTCTCTTTCTGCTGCGGCCACGACTGGGCTCCTTTTACGAAGTGCCCGCGGTAATCTCGGCGTTGGTTATTTTTGTCACCGCGCTCATGGGCCTGACCCATGTCTTGGGAAACCAGGGCGACTGGCCCCTCGCGCGGGTCTATCAATCCCTTCAGGGCAATGTGATCGGACTCCTCAGTAAGTTCACCGGCGAAGGCGTCGCCACGGTAACGGCCAGCCCCCTATACCTGCTGTGCGCCTTTGTGCTGGTTACCTCCTTCGCCTATAAGTCCTACAAGGGATTCATCCTATTCATCAGCTTACCCCTGCTCTACGGACTGCACCCCTGGAATCTGGGGATTATCACGGCCTATCTCCTCTGGTTTTCGGGTTTCATGCTGCTCTGGCGCGAAACCCTATACCTGCCCCGGGGCGTTGAGGAGCGTCTTCAACTCCGTCCGGCCCTTCGCGAGATGCTCCTGGAAGTGCGGCAGCGCCCCCTTACCGAGCGGGAAGTGCTCTTTTATCTGGGAGGCAACCACACGGACGGCGCGCCACCAGCACACGTCACCCGGGAGTTAAACGCCCTTGCCGATGCGGGACTCCTTGAATACAGCCGCGACACGGGTAAGGTCTACGCCACCAGGCTGCTGGAAGAGAGTTACCTGCCTCAACCCGTAGCCCATATCATCGAGTTGCTCAGCAATTTGGCAGGCTACGTGATATTGCTCCTTGCCGGGGCCTACTTTCTCATGCCCGCCGACCTGCTGCCCGAGGCCTTGTTTGGGCCCATTGGCTATCTGGATGATCTCGTGCTGTTGGCCTTGGGGAGTATGCCCGTGGGCTCTCAGTTGTTGGCGAAAATGAAGGGTGCCGTGGGGCGGAAGGGGTAGGGGCGGGGTTTAGCCGAATTCCGGTATCGACGGGATTGGACCTTAGCGTAGGGTTGCTTCTATCATGGTGGAGGAAGGTGGATGCAGCATTTATCTTGTTACGTGCCAGATTGGGTGGCGAAAAAGGTGCGGCAAAAGGCCGAAGAAGCCCAGTTGCCGGTCTCCAGATACCTTGTCCAGCTTATCGAGCGGGAGGTGACCAATGAATGGCCCGACGGATACGCTGACCTGTTTGGCGCGTGGCAAGGTCCACCGCTGGAGCGCCCCGCTCCAGAGGAATTCGAAAAACGGGAAGGCTGACTGGTGCCCCGTACGCCGCATTTGTAAGCCTCTGGGGAAGTGGTATAGGATCGATGTGGAGGTTGGGATAGGGTATCTGCTTTCGTGTTCGTGACGTTGGGTGGTATCCAGCGCCCGGACTCGGTTCAATCTATCAGCCGACGGAACGACGTGCTTGTTTGTAGATCGGTAGGCGTATTGTTCGATATGCCCTGTGATTTCAGGCGGCGTTTTTCCGTCCCTACGTGCCATTGGCATTTTGTGAGGAGTCGTTTCATGGGATTCATGCGGTCAGGTTGTTTGGTGTGTTGCGCGTTGCTGTGTCTGGGCTGGGCGGGGCTACCCACGGTTGTCGAAGGGCAGGACGTGGAATTAGACTTTGTCGGGGGTTTCAGTGGCTCCGAAGATAATCAGGCGTTGGGCGTCGCCTTGGACAGCAGTGGCAACAGCTATGTGACGGGGCGATTCCGGGGGACGGTGGACTTAGACCCCGGGGCAGGGACGGTCGAAGTAACCAGCAACGGCTCCGACGATATCTTTGTCTGCAAACTGGATGGGGCGGGGGCCTTGGTCTGGTCGCGCAATTTTGGCGGTACCTTGCGGGATGAAGTGACGCATATCGCCCTCGATAGCTCCGGGAATGTTTTTGTGGGCGGTACATTTACAGGTTCGGTCGATTTTGACCCGGGCGAGGAGAGCACCAC
>JAUIMA010000691.1 GCA_030432675.1 Candidatus Hydrogenedentota bacterium
CCACAAGGGCCCCGCGCCGTTACCCGGGGACACGAGGGTGTAGACGGGTTCCTCGGTGACCACGGTGATGGTGGGTGCGGCCGTGGCCATCGTTGTGCTGATAATAGCCCCCAGGGCCAGGGCGATAACGGGGAAAAGTTTCCAGCTCATGAGAATAACTCCAATAGATGAAAGAAAACGTTGGAGACCATACTACGGTGGCGCAGGAATGATTGCAATAAGAGTCGGGGTCGTCTACTTGCGTCACTTCCACGTGGGGGTGATAGGATGGCGACTGAGGCCCACCGTGCGGCGTGGGCACCAAGAACGATCCATACAGCCCATTGGAGAATCCCTATGACCACCATGCGTGTAGCCCAAATACCTTCCGCCGGCGCTCCCTTCGAAATCGTGGAGCGTCCCATCCCCGAAGTTGCTCCCGGAATGGTTCGGATCAAAGTGGCGGCCTGCGGTGTGTGCCACAGTGACATGTTTGCCAAGGAAGGCGCCTTCCCGGGGCTTACCTATCCCCTGGTACCCGGACATGAAGTCGTCGGGGTGGTGGACGCGGTCGGTGAAGGGGTAACCCGCCTGGCACCGGGACAGCGGGTGGGCGTGGGTTGGAATGGTGGCTATTGCAGCCATTGTAACCCCTGTCGCGGCGGTGATTTTTTTGCGTGTGAAAAAGAGAGTCACACGATAACGGGTACTACCTATGATGGGGGCTATGCAGAGTACATGGTCGCCCATAGCAGTGCAGTCGCCGTCATGCCAGAGGGCATTGATGCCCTGGATGCGGCGCCCCTACTCTGTGCTGGACTGACCCCATTTAATGCGTTGCGCAACTGTGGTGCCCAGGCAGGGGATACGGTGGCTATACTCGGGATTGGCGGGCTTGGTCATCTGGGCGTGCAGTACGCCAAGAAAATGGGCTTTCGCACGGTGGCGATTGCACGGGGTGCCGACAAGGCGGAACTCGCGCTTCGAATGGGCGCCGACCACTACATCGACAGCCAGGCGGGAGACCCGGCAGCCGCCCTGACCGAATTGGGCAAGGCCCGAGCCATCATTGCCACGGTGACGCATGGTCCCGCCATGACTGCGGTCATGCCCGGCCTTGCGCCACGGGGCTCTCTCATGGTGTTGGGCGCTGCCGAATCCCTTGAGGTCAACCCCGGCATGATGATTGGTGGCAGTTACACCGTTCGGGGATGGTATTCCGGAACCGCCATCGACGCCGAAGCCACGCTGGCCTTCAGTGCCCTCAACGGGGTCCGCCCCATGAACGAGGTCTTTCCCCTCGAAGACGCCGAAGCGGCTTACCAGCATATGATGAGCGGAAAGGCCCGTTTTCGCGTGGTGTTGTCCATGACGTGAGGCGCGAATAGGTGTGCCAGAACCCCGCACCCACCAAGCCCCCGTACCTCCCGCCACTGTAGGGAGCACCCTGGAGAAATTCTTGATAGGAGAGGAAGCCGTATTCAAGCCCCTCAAAAACCTACACTAGTCCGCATACCGTTTGGGCAGGGCCAGCGGGATGCTATGTTCGTCAAAGGCATCGAGCGTTTTCTTGGTGACATCGTCCTTGAACTCAAATTCCCGATAGGTGCTGGAGACATAGGCCTTGGCCTGAAAATGGATGGCATCCACCTCCTGGTTGCAGAAGGTCTGCAGGGGTCTCGCAGGTTCGTAATAAATCGAGGCCTGCACCGCGTCGCGGATGATGGCTTCCGCTTTCTTACGTTGCTCCGTTGTAACCCGGGGGGACAGATAAAAATCGATGACGCAGAGGGACATGCGATTGCCGGCATTCGTCGACACCAACGGCTCGGACCAGAGCTGGTAGGTGGGGACGCTGACCAGGTCATCATCGGGCGTTACGAGGGATACGTGGAAAAAGCCAATGTTCTCCACCCTGCCCGCATAGCCATCGAGGGTCACCCGATCACCCACCTGAAAGGGGCGGGTCTGGGCGAGCAGGGCGCGGAAGGCGAGTCCGCCGAAGAAGGCCTTGGCGGTTTCGGTTCCGCTGACGGAAATCCAGATGAAGAGCCCGACGAAGGCCGTGCCAAGACTCTTCTGCACCGACTCGAAATCTTCTTCGTGTAAGGGCATGTATTTCACATAGGCAATGGCACCCAGGATAAAGGGGGCCAGCAACGCGATAGCCGAAAAGATGGCGAACTCCCGCGATGCGATCTTGCGGCTGGTTTCCAGACGGAAGCCCGGGCCGATTACCGGCTCCCCGAATAGCTTGGCTTCCCGTCGATCGATTTCGCGGTTGGTCGCGGCGATTTTTTCCAGCAGGCGGGGGAAGACTACCGAGAGCAGGAGCAACACCATATAGGCGAGCACCCAGGGGTTGACCAGGTTTTCTACGATAGCTTCCACAGGGTCCGCTCCTCTTCCAGGGGATTCAGTCCCAGCACCGCCCGCAGGAGGGCAAGGGTAATGGCCATCTTCGCCGGGGCCGTTTCCAGGCAATAGACGGCCCCCTCTTTGCGCAATAGGCCGCATCGGCGAAAGGGTAC